>JAIESE010000001.1 GCA_019746225.1 Alphaproteobacteria bacterium
GCGATATTTTTTTCAAGTCACAAATTGGGTCACAAAATTTATCATAGTATGTATTATTTATTTTAAATTTTGAAATACCATCACTTAAAAAAAGTGTTTGAGCCTTCTGTGTTGTGAAAAAGTGTATCATCAATTCCACTAAACTTCCAAATGTACAAATTAATAATTTAATTTTTTGAGAAAACTTAATTTTATCTTTCCTTTTTATCTCTAAAGAAGGTGTTTCATGAGACTTAAGAATCAGCCAACAAAAAGAATTCCTTATAGTTGGCCATATGTGAATATTTAAGATGGTCCATTTTTCCACAGGAAATTTTGTTTCAATTTCATTTAACAATTCCATGACATGTTTATTTGAGTATCTTTTATCCATTAAATAGCTCTTTTTGTGAGTTGATAAATTCTGATGCATATAACAAATCATATGAATAGAAACATCTAATAGACACTCTGCATACCTTCAATTCTATCAACTTCTAACGACTGTTAGAAATGCAAAATCATGTATTACCCTAGATCCATTAGTGATAAGATTTGATCCATCAGCAAGAGGAATCGTCCAGGAACGAAGTGGATCATCGGTTTTCTCGGGAACTAAGACAGGGATTTGCCATCTAGATATCTTTGTAATACAGTTTAACTTTTCAAATTCATGTTGTATAGTCTCAAAACACCAGGAGTTCCATCCGCATTCAAACTCAGAATTCCCAAATTTTTTAAGAGACATAAAAACATCGTAGGGATATGGATTCACTATGCCAAAAATAATTCCTTTAGATCCTGCTCCCAAAAAGTGTGCAAAATTCTTTATCCATTGTGTCGTATTAAAAATACTTAATGTTCCCAACATAGTGACAACATCAAAGCTTTTTATATTTAATACATTAGTGTCACACATATCAAACTTTAAAAAATCTCCGTTAGGATATCTTTTTTTTGCCTCGTTTAGATTTCTATCAAACAAATCTATTCCTGTATATTCCCAATCTGGATAGTGTTGTGCAACAAATCTAATAAAATCTCCTGCTGCGCAACCAATATCTAGTAGAGAATGTTTTTTAGAAGTTTCTAAATGAGATTGAATCATCGCAAGAGCACTTTTAAAATATTCTTTAGGATTTAAAACATGATCTTCCTCAACATAAAAATTATCTAGTCTTTTGTTCGATAAATTATCCATTTATATTCTCCTATATTGATAAAATTTCAGTATGGTCTATGCGTGGTAGTTCAAGGCTTGTAAAATCACACAATTTATTGTTTGAACGAAATCCAATTTGGATACCAAGTTTTTTTAATACGTCTAGTGTTTTCTGATTATAAGAATTGCATGGATGGGCCATTGCATAAATATTCTGCGTTGAAAATTCCTTTAAGTGCTTGATATTGCTTGCATATTCGTCCTCCTGTTGTGTTCGCGATAAACAGGATAAATTTGTTGGATGCGTATAAGAATGAGCCCCCAAAATATGACCATGTGAAGAAAGGTCCAATAAATGCTTTTCTGTAAGCCACAATTTACAAGAAATTTGCTTTTTGTCTACGTTGTATTCCCGGAGAAGTGAGTCCATCATTTCAAAATATTTTTGTGGACCAAGCGTTACATCACGCAAATACCTAAAAAACCGATCATTTTGAGAGTAGAAACTAAATTCTCCTAGATGATTTTTTTCAGAAAATAATTCTCTCACTTTTTGCAAATCCATACCATGTCTATCAAGCCTTGAAAAAAAGATTTGATAAAACTCTTCTTCATTCTTGAAATAAACCGACTTAAAATATCGATAAACTTCTAAATTGCCCTGTTGTTTCTCTATGGCTTCTGAAGGAATAAACCAAAAAGCCTTAATCCTCCAATAATCCAAAACGTCAAGCGCAATGTCATATTGACACAAAAGTCCGTCATCAAAAGTAAAGCATATATCTGTTGGGTTAAGAGTGCCAGAAAAATGCTTCTCCATGTACTGTTCCGCACTTATAATGTTAAAGGCTTTTTTTATTTTTTTTATGAGAAGATGTAAATCTTCTGCAGAAATTGATCCTTGAGAACAATAATGATGCATCCCATGAAAATGATGAAACATGACAGAGGGAGCAATGCTTTTCATTGTGTGGCTAAAAACCTTGCTATTTCAAAATCTAATGCATCATCAATATCAACGGATCTTATTTTTGGCATGACGTAGCACTGAGAGCGGCCTGACCAAAGACCTAAAGGAAGAGTATGGCAATGCCATACATATACGGCACCATTAAGAGCATAAGCTTTTGGAGCATCTTGCCGTCTTTGAAACTCCACATCCAGGGTTTTAGAGCGTTTAGCCTGCCCTTCATCATTGATTTCAACCAAAGAAAAATAAGGATTTTTGTCGGTTTCATAAACAGAAAACACTACATCAACTTCATCTGTTAATAAATCATAACATGCTTTGATGTCAGAAGTGTTTCTAAGAGGAGTTGTTGGTTGCAAATCAATGACTTTTGCCACAGTCTTGCCTTGGGATATTAGAAAGTCTAAACAATGCTGTATAACGGGTAATTTTCCTGTATCATCTTCTGCAAGATGCGGTGGCCTTAGAAAAGGTACATTTGCACCGTATTTAAGGGCTATTTCAGCAATTTCTTGACTATCCGTTGAAACAATAACTTCATTTATGAATTCACACCCTAAAGCTTGGATAATTGTGTGTGCTATTAATGGCTTCCCACAAAAATCTAAGATGTTTTTATTGGGAAGCCCTTTTGAGCCTCCCCTTGCGCATATAGTAGCAATCGTTGTCATGAGTTTACCATTTGTGCTTTTTGGTAATCACTCATATTACCTATATCCATCCAATGCTCATGTATGGGAAATATGTTAATATTTTGTTTTTTGTCAACGAGATTTTGCAAAAATGTAGGCATATCTAAATATTCGTTAGTTTTGATATATTTAAGTGCTTCACTACTAAAACAATATACTCCTGCACTTACTAAATAGGAATAGGTTGGCTTTTCAATTATTCTGGAGAGTTTCATTTTATCACTGCATACAACCCCAAAGGGGACCTGGAACTGATAGTCCTTTGTACAGATGGTCCCAATTCCCTTATGTTGTTGATGGAACAGTAATAAATTCCTAAAATTTATTTTAGTTACCAGATCACTGTTCATAACAATAAAATCGGTGTTTATTTTTTCTTTTAATAGGTATAGAGCACCAGCAGTTCCTAGGGGTTCAGTTTCATGAATGCAATCAAGAGTGATATCTGAAAATTGCTTTTTTTGGAAGTGATTTTGAATCATTTCGGATTTGTAATGCATGGCAATAATAAATTTCTTAAAGCCTTGCAACCTTAAATTTTCCACAATATGTTCAATAATTGGCCTACCATCTATCGGAAGCATTGGCTTGGGTAGAGCGTTTGTAAGTGGCATTAACCTTTTGCCAAATCCCCCAGCCATTAAAACAACACAAGCATCTGTATCCAGATTCTCATCTATACTATCAATTGTCTCCAGTCCTATTACTTTTTTATCTTCACCAACTAAGGGAACAGCTAAAACACCGGTATGTTTCAAAATATCAAGTATTTCACCCTTTGTAAGATCAGAGGACAAAGAAATTGGGTTATTATTCATTATTTCAGAAACAGGAGAGGAGAGACCTATCCCTTTAAGCAAACCTCTTCTAATGTCACCATCGGTAACAGTTGCCAAAAGATGCCCATTTTCATCAATTATTAAAACAATACGTAAACCCGTAGCATCCAAAACTTCCATAGCACTTTTGATACTGACATCGGATTTTAAGGCGATACGACTCCAATTATTCTGCATTTTTGTATCTCGTTATTGCTGGAACCAATTGTTCATTCTCGATTACGGTTCCGGGGAGTATGACGGCTCCGGCGCCAACCATACAAAACCGTCCGATTTGAGCGCCACCCAAAACAATAGCACCTGGGGCTATGTGACTCCCCTCACCGATGACAACGTCATGCTCTATGATGGCTCCTGAATTAATAATGACGCCATCCCCAAGCTTTGCCTTCGTTTGCACGATGGCCCCATGGTTGATAAATATTCCGCCCTCAAGGTCAGCATTTTCAGAAACAATCGCCAAAGGAGATACGATATTTCGAAAAGAGGCCCCCTCATTCTTGTACCGCAAATACAAATTATACCTTTGCTTGAGCTGGTCTGGCTTCACTCCACCAATTCCCATAATGCATTGTGTAAAAGACCCATCTGTAAGCTTTGCCAAAAGCCCAAAGTTTTCGACTTTTGGATCAACAAACCCTACAAACTCTAGTCCATTGAGCTTTGCAATCTCTAAAACAACCCCCGCATGCCCACCGGCACCAATCATAACATAGCTCATAGGGACTCCAGACTTCCAACATTTTTTAAACATGGTTTGCCAGTCAACTCCCAAAAACTCAACGGTGATAGGCGAGATTCAGGGCGAACACTTAAGATATCATTCTTCCCCAATATTTGACCTTCTTTCAAATCTTGGGCGGCATATAATCCCCGGCGAACAAGGGGTTTGTTCTTGAGCTCTGAGGGTGACGGCTTTTTATCGTGGCTTCCCAATATTTTCTCTGTCAAACGTATGTTTTCCACCATTTCCCCAAATTCACGTGGATCGATAGATGCGCTATGATCAGGACCTTCAAGAGATTTATCGAGCGTAAAGTGTTTTTCAATCATCGTGGCGCCTTTAGCAACAGCCAAGATCGGAACCAAAATTCCCACCGAATGATCGGAATACCCGACTTTTAAACCAAACTTCTGCTTCATAGTTTCCAAAGCATTTAGGTTTATTTCATCAAAGGGTGCAGGATACTCGGAAGTGCAATGAAACAACACGACTTTGTCTTCTAAAATCGTCTTTGTTTGAGAATTGTTGTAACACTCAAGAATATGGGCAAAGCTTTTTGGCGTTTCACCTGGGTATGTGTAGCCATAATACAAAACAGCAAGCGCACTTTCTATTTCTTCCAGGGTGGCCATGCCCGTAGAGATAAGAACGCTTTTGTTCAACTGGGCTGCTCTCAACAATAGGGGGCCATAAGTCAAATCACCAGATGAAAACTTTATGATATTGGCGCCAAGAGACACCAAGAAATCAAGGCTTTCTAGGTCGAATGGCGTGGACAAAAAATCAATCCCCTTTTCTTTCGCTCTTTCGCAAAGCTCCTGATAATCTTCGGGTCTGAGCTCAAGTTTTTGGAGAAGGTCATGCTGAGTTTCCTTGTCATTCTCCTGCAACTGGTAATTTGCTTTGGGCGTCATCGGGTGAACAATTTTGGCGGTTTGAAAAATCTGAAACTTGACGGCATCCGCACCGACTTCTGCGGCTTGATCTACCAGCTCTCTTGCCAGATCCATTTGACCATTGTGATTAACACCAGCTTCAGCAATGATATATGTTCGATTATTCTGCATCATAAAACTTCTTATAGATAATATTGTTAAACGACGTCGCTTCCAGTACGCGACAGATCTTAGGAGCCACATCACCTGGAGTACCATAAATCCGAGAACTTTTTGATTTCAAGCCTAGCTTGCAAGATTGAATCGCATTTCTGATGCTTGTCGCATTATAGTCTGATTGAATGATACCATCAGGCATGACACGTCCTTCCTGGCGCTTTCCAATGTTGATCACTGGCGTATCCAGATAGGGGACTTCCAAAATACCACTGGAAGAATTTCCAATGACAATCTGTGCGTGCGCTACCATTTGAAGGTAGTTATCACCCAATGTCGGAATAAGAAAAACTCTTTCAGGCTGCTGATTGGACCACTCCTGCCACATCGTGTTGAGGATTTGACCACCTGGGTCTGGATTTGACATTGTAATGAGAATGGCATTCTCTTTGAATGAATCTAAGGCTTCAATGAGCGCCGTTGCCCGTTCATTTGACGGCTTATCATCTAGGGTAGAAGAATGTAACGTCACTAAGATGTAGTCCCCACTAGGAAGGGATAACTCCTCTAAAAGGTGATCTTTTTGTTTAACCTCTAAATTTGCCAAATTATCGAGTCCAATAGCCCCGACAACATGCACGGTCTCTGGTGCCTCACCCATACGTATCAGCCGATCTGCGTAACTTTGATGACTTACAAAATGAATATGGGAGAATTTGGAGATCGCATGTCGAAAACCTTCATCAAGAGACCCAAAGGTTACTTCTCCTCCATGAATGTGAGCAATTGGAATTTTTTGCCCATAAGCAGAAATGGCAGCTGTTAATGTTTCAAATCGATCGCCCAGCAAGACAACAAGGTCTGGAGAGAGGTCTTGAAATGTGCTTGCGAAACCATGAATGCCCGTTGCAATGGCTTGAGTCATCGAAAAATGGGTATCCTCTTGAGGAGAACACTCGACGACAGCTGCAACCTTAAAACCATCTTTTTCAATAACCTGCAAACCATTGTCTTTCAAGTGGGCACCGGTTGCAATGATAGATAATTCTGTACGTTGAGAAGCTTGTAGTAAACTCATGAGAGGCCTTAGAAGCCAATAGTCTGCGCGATTCCCTGTAATGACAGCTATTTTAGACATCACTCAAAAACGCACTGCTGGGAAGACAAACGACTCTGCCATAGAGATTCTCGGCATTTGAACAATCTGACCGGGGGCATGAAGTATTCATTGCGAGCATGTGGAGAGGCTTCCAAAGCGGCCTCAGAGCAATGCCTTCTTTGAGGGCGGACTCAATAATCTCGTTTTTGAAAGGGGCACATTCTGGTTTGAGAACAATAGCATTTAGCCAACAATTTGCCTTTCCATAAACATCTGGATCGAACATCTCCCCCATCTCAAATTCTTTAAATGTCCTTTGATAGGTTTCGAATAGCGTACGCTTCTTGTGCAATAGGGCGTCAATTTTTTTCAGTTGAGAAACACCCAAGGCAGCATTCAAGCTTGGTAAACGGAAATTGTAACCGATTATATCGTGCTCGAACTCGTAAGCATGGGGTATCTTCGCGGTTGTTACGATGTGGCGTATTTTATTAGCCATTTCTAAATCCTTGGTAACAATGGCTCCCCCGCCACCAGTCGTAATAATTTTATTACCATTAAAACTTAATATCCCCAAGCGGCCAATGGTTCCAAGTTTTTGTTGCCCGAAATTTGACCCAAGGGCCTCCGCTGCATCTTCAACAACTTGCAAGTTATACTTTTGGGCAACTTCGCTGAGTTCCTCAAAATTGAGGGAAGCCCCTAAAACATGCACCGGTATTATTGCTTTGATGGGTCGCTGTGTCTTCTTATTAATGAAGACACCCTCAAAGTTTAATTGGCCAATCTCTTCAAGATATTTATCTAATTTAACAGAATCGATCCCTAAGGTTTGCGTACTAACATCAACAAAGTGGGGGACGGCACCTACATGGTGAACTGCATTCGCAGTAGCTGCAAAGGTAATGGAGGGAATAATGACCTCGTCCCCTTGTCCAATTTCAAGAGCCTTGAGAGCAATAAAGAGGGCCGCAGTTCCATTGACGACACTTATTACGTAAGAACCTCCTAAATAGGTCGATAAATTTTCTTCAAATTCCTTGACCATCGGCCCTTGATAGGATACCCATCCTGAACGGACAGATTGGGCAACGTAATCAGCATCCATCCCATCAAAGAAGGGTTCATGTAGGCCTAAGGAATCATGTTTTTCAGGGAGTGCTCTTTTAAGACAGCTCAAAAAGTTGAAAGAGTGTGTCATTAAATTACATATCCTATATCACTTGCTCTTTCTTGGGCGGGGCGATTTTTAAACCAGTCAAGCGTTAATGCTAAGCCAGATCTTAAATCAACTTTTGGGTGCCAATTTAAAATGTCCTTTGCCTTTGAAATGTCTGAACAAAGCCGTTCAACTTCACTTTTTTCCGGCCTCAATCTTTGCTCATCTAACTCAATGGAGAGGTTAACTCCTGAAAGCTCTGAAATAAGACTTACAAGATCATCAATGGAAACCTCAACGCCTGTGCCAAGGTTAATGGTTTGGCCAAAGGTTTTTTCATTACCCAAGAAGGATGCCATCCCCTCAACAGTGTCTGTCACATAACTAAAGTCACGTGTCGCCTTTGTGTTGCCAAGCTTCAATGTCTTATTATTTAACAATGCTTGTCCAATAATTGTTGGGATTATCGCTCTGCCCGATTGTCTTGCACCATAGGTATTAAAAGGTCTCACAGTCGATACTGGCAATCCATATGAGCAATAAAATGAATGCGCCATTTGGTCCGCGCCAATTTTAGAAGCTGAGTAGGGGGATTGGCCCACCAAAGGGTGAGTCTCCGGAATTGGCACAAATTGAGCAGTTCCATAGACTTCACTCGTAGAAGTATGAATAACTTGAGAAACGTTAGCATCCAAGGCGGCTCTCAAAACGTTGAAGGTCCCTTTGATATTTGTATCAATGTAAGATTCAGGAGCGTTATATGAATAGGGGATAGCTACAAGAGATGCTAGATGAAATATGCACTCGACCCCATTGCTTGCTTTCTTGATTGAGTCTAAATCTCTTATATCGCCTAAACATATTTCAATATTTTTTAAAACAGAACGATCGAGATCTTTCAACCAACCAATATCGTTAAACGAGTTATACAAGCAAAATGCTTTGACCTTGCTCCCCTTTTTCACTAATAAATCAACAAGATGTGATCCAATGAACCCATCCGCGCCGGTAACCAAAATTTTCTTACTCATCGTGCATTCTCCGTCTTTGAATGCTTAAGTTCGCTATTATTTGTCATACACTTACCCCCGCTGAATTCCAATATTCTGTCACAGTCCTTTAATGTTGATAACCGGTGGGCAATCATAATGACAGTTCGATCTTGGCTAACAGCATGGATCGTATCCATCAAACGGGCCTCCGTATCATTATCTAACGCTGAGGTAGCTTCATCAAATATCAATACTTCTGGATTGCGATACAATGCCCTTGCAATAGCAATACGCTGACGCTCACCACCGGATAATCGAACACCTCGCTCCCCCACAATCGTTTTAGCTCCCTCCGGAAGAGCATTCATAAATTTACGAAGCTGCGCTGCATCAATAGCCCGATCAAGACGGGAGTCATCCACTTCTTTTTCACCAAAGGCAATGTTAGCCTCAATGGTATCATCCGTAAGATAGACGCTTTGCGGGACGTACCCAATCTTCTGATGCCATTGGTAGGAATGAACAGGAAATTTTCCATCGACCAGAATAGACCCTTCAGAGGGCTTTAAGAGGCCTAAAATAAGATCCACTAGCGTAGATTTTCCAGAACCTGTTTCACCTACAATACCAACACATTCACCCTTTTTAATTTCGAGATTGATATCAGAAAGGGCATATTTTTTAGTGTTTAAATATCTAAAACTCATATTGTTAAACCGAATTCCTTCCTTAAACTGAAAGTTAGGAACGTCGATGTAGTTTTCTTTTGCAGCCGCGGTCATATATTCATGATGAACACGCTCAATACAAGGAATAACAGACTTAAAAATATTAAGCTGATTAATCATGCGATTAAGCCCCGGCATAAGGCGAAAGCCTGCGTAAAGATAGCCACCCAAAATACCCATCATTTCAACGGGACTGTCTTGTTCCAGGCACAAGAATGCTATTGTTGTTACAAAAATACCTACAAATAAGATCTCAATGACCATCCGTGGCAAGGCATTAACGGCAGTTTGAATAGCTAATATTTTTGATTTTTTGCAAGAATAGTACTCAAAAGCATTGATGAATGCTTCTCGCTTCCCCAACAAGATAATTTCTTTAAAAGCATGAAGAAATTGAAGCAAATTATGATGAGCACCACCCGTTGCCTCTTGTAGTTTTAGGCCAAACCTATAAAAACGGGGCAGAACACCTTTTGCAACTCCCACTGAAAAAATTGCCCCAATTCCAAATATTGTGAGGGCTAAAGATGGGTTCATGTAGATAACCATTGAAATCAGGCACAAGAAAACAATGCTTTCTGATATAATACTTGCAATTGAAACCATACCTGCAGAAAACATCTGTTCCGCATCACCACCCACCACTTGCATACCAAGGGACGAATTGCGGGTAAGGTAAAATCCATAATCGGCCTCAGCATACCGATGAAGAAGCTTGTTTTTAAAGTGATAATTCATTTTCTGAATTGAAAAATTTTGGTAAAATACTTCTGCAGCTGCAACTAAATTTTTGATGAGATACACGGCACCCACAATCATAGCGATATACAAAACTACCCGGCCTGGTGATATTTCCTGAAGAATCCCTAATCTTTTTAAGTATTTTTGCCCCGACTCTGGCTGGTTCAAAACTTGAGCAAATACAACGATCACTGTTGCTGTCAGCACTTCGAGCAATGAAGTCACGAGCGCAAATCCCATTATCCCCAACCATTTAATTTTTTCTTCTCTCGTGAGAAGGGATCTGAGTTTTTGAATTGCTGAATAAATTGAAGGTGTTGACACTATATTTTTAACTTACCATAGCTGCCGCAGTCCGGGTGAAATCACCGAGACTGCGAAGGATTAATATTCATACACATAAAACGCAAAAGCGCTTAATGCAAACGATAATTACGCTGCTTCCACAGCATAAGTTGGAAGAGTCATTTGCATTTCTCTTCCCATAAAAGTCAGCAAGAGATGAACCCGACTTTTATCATCTAAAACCTCATATGTTGCCACATGATCTTTAAAAGCACCTTCCATAATACGCACTCTCTCACCCCTTACAAAAGTACTGAGACTTGCAACAGGCAGAATGCCATCATCAATCTCTTGTGAACGCAATTCCTCTATAATACGACTGGGAATACGCGCCGGAACCGAGTCTTGGGTCATCAACAAATAGGAAACCCCACGAGTTCCATTAACACTCCGCCAAGATGCATTTTCCAAATCAATGCCCAAAAAGATATAACGTGGAAATAATGGAGACAATACTTCCTCAACTTTGCGGGCATGGCGGCGAATTTTTTTAAAACGAGGTAAATACACCTCGTAGCCTTGATCAAGCAAATGTTGCTTAGCAACACACTCTTTCAAAGCATGCGTATGAGCCACAAACCAGGTAATCATGGTGTCACCTTTGAAATATGGAGAAGTTTTAAGCAGAGTAAGCGAGGATAATCGACCTTGTTCTTCAATACATCATACGTACCTTGAGGATTCATTAAATCTGTGATTAAAGCAGCATCATAAGATTGGAAATCCGCATTCACGGATACCACTTCAACACGAATGCCAGTACCTTGTGCCACAAGCTTGGTTATATCAGCCAAATCACCTTCTCCGACAAGAGCGATGTTCGTCCAACCAAGGTCTTTGCTTGTTTCAAGGAGCTCCTCACATTGGGATCTAGCATCCCTAAAAAATGTCATAGAACGCGCCAAATAATCCTTCACCATGTAGCTTTTTTCTTTAAATCCTTCAGGGGTTAAAAAATATTTGATGCGACGAGGAGATACTTGAGACGCCCGAATCCAACCTTTCGTTACGCAATGCTTTAAGTATTGGTTCATAAGCCCCAAAGCAATTCCGAGCTCACTAGCCAACCCCCGTTGCGTAAAAGATGGACTGCGCTCAATCTCACTCAGAAGATGCACCATCACTTTTTGCTCGGTTTGCTCGCGTGTGTCTTGAAAAGCGGCCATCTCTCTTAAATTACCCCTCTAAGTTAACAACGGATTAACGTTTGTTCATGAACAAAACTTAATCTACGTGCATACAAGAGTCAAGAACTTCTGCCGCAAATTAAGAAAATGTCATAGTTATGAACGGTCACATACCCATTTTAAGCCTCAAAGCTATCCCTTGTTCTTCCAAACATCACCTCCTTAGCCATGGCTCTTAATTGAACTCTGTTTTTAATAAAATCAACAAGATAATATACATCAATTTGTTACATATGTTTTATTTGTTTTTTATTTTCAAATAACTATTTATTAAGCTATGTATGCTTTAATAGACTATGGAAGCTGCTGTATTTACATTAACAAGGAGCATGAAAATGAATAAGTCTAAGTTTACCCTCTTCACACGAAAATTTACTTTCCTCACCTCAGCAACAGCATTAAGTATGAGTGCAGCCTTAGGCACGGTCAACGATAATCCAAGCGATCCTTTGCGCTCAAACGATTTCTGTTCAACGACTTGTCGTGTTTCTGGTCCATGTGAGACTAAAGCCGTTCAAGAACAATGTCAAAAAATCTGTTTATCAGACTGGAAGACTATTGCCAAAATACAATTGAAGGATAATATCGGCTTTAAAAATGCTAATGAACAGGAGCAACAACACCTTCTCAACAACTCTCCTATCGCACGCTGCGTCCTCCCCGAAAAAGCGGCCGAGACCCGCGCACTGAAGCCAGCCTTGAATACATCCCCTGGCAATGACTTATGTGCCGCTGCTTTGAAAAAGGAACTGAATGATTTTGAACATAGCCGCAGCTTCGTCATGCAGCCGATTCAGCCCCTTCAACCCCTCGCTATCCATCCTTTGCGCGGGGGATAGATGGGCTAAAATGCTATTTACAGTGACTTTAAATAGGCCAAAAATGGAAGATAGGTTATTGTTTTTAGGCGTTTTTTAGACATAACGAAGAGCCCCTGAGATGTCGGGGGCTCTTCGCACAAAATAAGGAAAACACAGGAGTTTCCTTATATTTTTCACTTTTCACTTTTCAATTTCTCTTTCAGCTGCAGCCATCGCATCCCGTCTTTTCTGGCGATATTCTTCAACTTTCAAGAGCTTTTCACGGGGAACATAATCGATATAGAGGGTTCCATTGATATGGTCAGTCTCATGTTGAATAAGCCTCGCGAGGTATCCTTCTGCCAAACCCTCAACAGGCTCGCCATCCATTGTAAATGCTTTGTAGCGAATTTTTTTGTACCGTTTTACGGGCCCTGCCACCTCAAGTACGGAAAAACAAGCCTCATAATCTTCTTGTTTATCCTCCCCGACAGATTCGTAAGAAGGATTAATCCAAATTGTTTTGTCCATGGTTTGTGTAAAATCAGGTCGCCACTTCTTTAAGCCTGGATTTTCGGGCGCTGCAAAAACAATGATTTGCTTGTCAATGCCAATTTGAGGAGCTGCAAGCCCCGCACAATTCTCTTCTGCATCATACTTTGCTTCTAAGATACGAATGTCATCCAAGTCTTCAAGTGTCAAAGGAAAAGTTAACTTCCGAGATGGCTTAATCAAAACAGGAGGTTTTTGCTCGCTTTCAAGATTAACAGTGCAATAATCTGGTAGAGGCTTGTCTGAAACACCCTTAGAAAAAGTTGTTGTCATCCTTACACCCTCCCTTAATAATCTACTGTTTCTACCTGATTCTTTTTAAAGTGGGCTTAAGTACCTCGGTTTATGATCGAATCATAGATCGCTTGATTGACAGAAACCTTCGCTTGCGCTCGCAAACTTTTCACGTAAAGAGCTGAAGCATCCTGATAAGCCAAATCGATCAGTTTCTTTTCCATTTGTTCACGCTTATCTTTAAGAGGCTTCGAGTCAAAAGGAAGAACTTTTTGCAACATCACAACCTGTATCCCACCATTTTTATTGTCTGGTGTTATCCCAAGTGCCGCTTTACCAAATTTTAACTCAAACATTTGGTTAATCAATCGTCCTGAAAATTGCTTGTGCATTTTGTCATCTTTTTCAGAATCTATTCTGCTCAAGGGCTCTAACATCTTAATGGACAACTTTCGGCTTAATGCCAATCGAGACAAATCAGAAACAGATCGAGCATCTTTTGCGAGTTGTTGGGCAACAATAGAGCTCAATTCTAGACGCTTTTGTTGCAACCAAGCTTTTGAAACTTTGTCCTTAATCGTTGTAAAATCTGGGACATGAGCCCCCTTGATGGCATTGACGTGCACAACATAAGAAGTTCCTTCTTTCGTGTCGATAACGGCACTGTCAGAATTTTCAGGTAAGGAAAAAGTTTGCTCTAATAATTCCTCTCTGCCAGCTTCTGGCAATACACTCTTATCATTTAGATCCTTGCCCATTTTTGAAACGACGTCGATAACTTGAACCTTAAAATTATGCTCTTTGGCTACTTCTGCCAAAGTGGCCCCTCCCGCTAAAGCATCTTCAACCTTATTCCGAAGCTCATAGATTTGGTCATTTGCCAATTGCGTCTTTAATTCAGACTCCAATAAGGACCTCATTTCCACGAATGACTTGGTAAAGCTTGGCTCAATTTTAGAGACAAGATAGACTTGCCACACACCTAATGGCGTTGAAATAGGCCCAACGACCTGACCAAGCTCTGAGGCAAACAACTGATCTGCCACTAAATCTGGCAACTGTTGTTTGGTAACCATACCAAGGTCTTTAAACTCTGCAGAGAAATCCCTTGCAACTGAAGGAACTGGCCGTCCTTTTTTCATGGACTCTACAGCTTTTTTTGCAACTTCTTCATCCTTAAAATTAACTTGCTTAACTTCTCTTTTTTCAGCGATCTCAAAATCAGCTTTGCGCCGTTCATATTCTTCACTCAACTTGTCTTGCGTTACGACGACCCGGTCTTTCAAAAGCTTGGGGTCAATTTCCAATAAGGTGATAGACCGCGTCTCCGGTAGCTTAAATTCTTCTGGGTTCTCTTTATAGAATTTTTCCAGATCTGCATCTTTCGGCGTTTCTTTTACAACCATTTTGCTAAAGGGAACCGTAACAACAGCAAACACACGTTGCTCAAAGAAACCTTGAAACAAGAGATCAACATAGGCCTTGGGAAGCTGCATCCCAGCGAACAAAGCACCGAAAAATTGCTGTTGCTGTAAATCAACACGCATATCTGCAATGAATTGGGATTCCGTAATATGGTTATTATGCAATAAGTAATCGAAAGCACGCTTATCAAAAGCACCTTGTTCATTCAAGAAGGCGGGAATGGTTTGAATTCGACGACGCACCACGTCATCTGTGACAACCAAATGACGCTTTTTTAACTCAACCCCAACCAAAGATTGATCAATCAAGGTATCCAGTATTTTTTGACCCAGATTGAGTTCCTTGATTTGTTCCGGCTTGAGTTGGCCTTTTGAGGCCTCTTGAGCTCGCGTAACCATGCTTTGATAGCGTGATCCAAATTCTTCCTGGGTAATGTTGTGGCTATCAACTGTGGCAACGGGGCGCATACTAACGTAATTTATGAAAATGTCAGCCACCCCCCACATGCTAAAGCTAACGACAAGAAGCACAAAAAGGGCCTTAACATACCAACGTTTGGATTGATCACGTAAATTTTGAAGCATGGATTTTTAACACTCATTCATTTGGCAACATTATCAAACAGTTTTTTATTGGCACCCGTCTCAAAAGTCGCTTAGACTTGCCAGACAATCTGAGGTCGGATATAAAAAATCTATCCATACTCTAATAAATGAATTACGCAAATGCAATGGTTTTTGGCATCATAATGAGAATAGGAAGAGGGAAACGCCATGAAAAAAATTATCGTTGCAAACTGGAAAATGAATGGATCCCTAGCATTTGTTGAAGGGTTCATGCCCATTTTAAAGGCAACCCTGCCCTCTATCACTAACCAAATTATTATTTGCCCCCCTTTCCCTTATATAGAATCCATTCGAACAGCGTTAAGCGGTACGCCAGCTCTTTTAGGGGCACAAAATTGCCATGCCGCTCCTGAGGGTGCCTTTACTGGTGAAGTCAGCGCTGTCATGCTCAAAGACCTCGGTTGTACCGCTGTAATTATTGGGCATTCTGAAAGACGCACACAATTTGGAGAAGACAATGACCTTGTAAATGCCAAGGTTTCAGCCGCTCATGCAGCAGGCATGACTGCCATTGTGTGCGTGGGAGAAAGCCTGGCCATCCGGGAATCTGGTCAAGCGGTTGACACAGTTGTCCGGCAACTTCACGCCAGTTTGCCACCGTCCGTATCCCCACAAAATACCCGAATTGCTTATGAGCCCGTTTGGGCCATCGGTACCGGCAAAACACCAACATCTGAAGAAATTATTGAGATGCATCTTGCCCTCCATACAGCTACAGACTCACCCATTCCCTTGATTTATGGAGGCTCCGTCACGGACAATAATTCGGACGAGATACTCTCCTTACCCCATGTAGACGGCGTTCTAGTGGGCGGTGCCAGCCTCAAAGCAGAGTCGTTTCGACGGATTATGGGAGCAACATGAGGGGCGTGTAAGTTGACACCTCTTTAACCCTCACTTCAACCGAATCGTCACGGTGTCACTGTGCCCCTCTCCATCAATCAACGTCAGCTCAAAAAAACCAATTTTTGTGGGATACCACAAGGCAAAACGATGATTCGTCCTTGAATCATCTTGTAAAATCTTTATCTTTGTAGGCTGGCCATTCACAAGGAAAAAGAAAGGGGAAGATCCCGCTTGAATTTTCAAAGGAATGGGTACATAGGATTGGGGCGAAGTGACCTTTGTCTGCAAAGTATAGATTGTGCCAGTTTGAGGAGAAACAATTCGGAACAGTCCTGATGCCTGCTGAGATCTTGCAATGGATTTTAAAGAAGGTGTCTGATTCGTCATTCGAAATCGACGCAACACTTCAGGAAGTTGGGTCCCTGAAATAGCTAACACGCCAGGGGGCGGTCCTCGATCGGAAAATCCTCTTTGAGGGGAATGACTCTGCAGTATTGTATTGAAAATCTTCAATAGGATTGGCGCCGCGGTTTTACGCCCCAACTGATTGGGACTGGGACTACCATCAGCTCTACCCGTCCAAACACCTGCCGTATAACTCTTCACACCCGTTGTGTAGCCAATACATAGAGCATCCCTTGCCCCATAGGAAGTACCTGTCTTAAAGGCCACAGGTACTTTATCAGCCACGAACCAATCCACGATGCCACTGGGCGCCGGAGCATCTTCCAATATATGAGTTACATACCAACTGGCAGCAGGCTGAACAAGAGGCGTTGTTGTGAGCGGCTTATTGGATGGCACAAGAGTGAGGGGAGCAAACCTCCCCTCATTTGCCAATGAGCAATAAAGTGCTGCCAAATCATAAAGACGTATCCCCACACCCCCGAGAGCGATGGGGAGACTTGGAATTCCTTCTTTACTCGGTAAGTGCAAGAAAACGTTATATTGGCGTAACCAGTCAACAAATCTGCCCGGCCCAATACGATCCAGCAAATGAACAACGGGAATATTCAAGGACTGCTGAAGAGCTTCTCGAATCGTTACTTCTCCATGAAAGACCTCCCGAAAATTTGCCGGCGAATAGCCGTTGAAATTAGTCGACACATCATCAATTAATGTTTCTGGATGAATGAGATTCTCCTCAAACGCCAATGCATAAATGAGGGGTTTGAGAGTAGATCCAGGAGACCGAACCGCTTGAATCATATCAACATACCCATTTTTGGCCTCACTAAAGGGATGTGCTGACCCAACGTAAGCCACAACATGGCGGGTATCATTTTCAATAATGAGAGCCGCAGCGGTTTGGTGGGCCTCAAAAGCCATGCTCTCCGTTTGAAGAAGCGTTTCAAGCGCTACCTGTTTCTTTTTCTCCAACGTCGTTTTATAAACTGATTGAGCTGGATATTGCTGGCGCAATCTCCCCATAACATGGGTCGCATGCATGGGAAAACCATGCCGCTGTGCAGGAACGGGATCAATAATTGCTTCTCTAACTTGCTCTGGCGTTAGGATTCCTTTCTCTCCAAGGCGGGTTAAAACCTTGTCCCTAAAAACTTTCGCGCGCTGGGGATATATATGGGGCCGTAATAAGGTCGGCAACTGTGGAATAATAACCAATAAAGCCATCTTGGCGGGCGTTAATTGCATCGGATTTTGTGCAAAGTAGGTAAGGCTTGCCGCCCGAATGCCCTCCACATTGCCACCATAAGGGGCCAAGAATAGGTAAATTTTCAAGATATCTGCCTTAGAATACGACCATTCCAAACGAAGAGCTTGAAGGATTTCTTCCATTTTATAGAGGATGGTTCTGGGGCGTGGCTTCATGAGCCGCACCGTTTGCATGGTCAAGGTTGATCCACCAGAAATGACACGCCCATTTTTCAAACACTGCCAAACAGCCCGAGCCAGCGACAATAGGTCAACACCAGGGTGACTATAGAATCGCTTATCCTCATAATTCACCAACATTTTTAAATAGAGTTTGGGGACTTCTTCAAGCTGGATCGGCAATCGCCATTTCTCATCCTTGGTCAACTGAGTACAAAGAACCTCTCCTCCTTGATCGAGAAGAATCGGAGAAAAAGGGGGCACTTCAAGTTTTGGAAGAAACAGGAACACCCCAAAGAGGAACACTGCAGGTACAGTAAGGATTGCAAAGAATCGTTTCATAAAAAGAATTTATACCAAGCTAGATATTATGCGTGTAGTTAAATACCCCTCACCCGCTACCTCGCTTAAGCTCGGCGTCGACCTCTCCCACAAGGAGGGAGGTCGACTCTGAACAAAGTGAAGAGGCGAGTAAGGGGTTAAAAAACTTATACACCTATGGAGTTGAATCTATACCCACCTCAACCCACTCACTTCCCCTTTGCCTTTATCTCTTTTGCCTGGATCTCAATTTTTCCAGCCGGCGTATTGGCGTAAATTGTCGGGACAAACATATCCTCAACATGAAGACCAGAATACTGATACGTCCCTGGCGTTACGGCACGAACTCGATATGCCAACGTAAATGATTTTGCTGATTCAGATAATTTTAACGCCGCCACATAACGGTCATCCCTTGCTTCGGATGTTAATGTTCTCGTTAATTCGTCCCAGGGGTATTTAGGCGCACTCTTTTTCTCCTGCTCCTCAGGTGTTGGGGGTGGTGTCCCAAATCGCCCAGATTCTATCTCAAAACCTGCAGGGAGCCAATCAACAACAAGCATGTAGTTGACTTGTTCAGGAGCCGCTTCTTGCAACAGCTCACCTTGAAGCACAACGATCAATTGATCCCCTTGAGCGAGGACTGTTTTTGGATTGATGGTTACCTCTTGACCTCCAAGAGTATAATAAGTTCTCTTGACTTTAAGTCCCTTCTCACTGGCTGCGGGTGCTTCTTTTGGAAACCCATATAAGACTGTATTCACCCACAAAGGGCTTTTACCCTTATTGGACAGAACAACCCCCTTTGCAAGGGTGACCTCATCAAGAGTTTCAGATACCACGCGCTCTTTTTCCAGAATCTTATCATTAACGGCCAGTTGGATCTTCTCAACCGCCCCCTTAAGTGAAGTTGTCAACGCTTGCCCAGCGCGCAGTAACCAAGCTTGCTCTTGCGTGCTCAAGGGATTTGATGGAGTCATGCTTTGTCCTAAAATCTTGATTTGTGATTGAGCTATATCTCCCAAATCCGTTAGAGTTGGCGCAATTTTCATCGTACCAATCAAAACCTTAATCAGAGCTGCCTTATTGCGAATCGCTGTTCCATAGGGAAGAAGCTTTGGATCCTTGTCCTCTTGAATCGAAATCCCTTCAAAAGCTCTTTTTGCCCGGGCAACATCCCCAATTTTAGAAAGCGCCTGACCGACCTGAGCCCGGCTTAAGGGATGAGATAGTTTCTCAAAATAGGTGTCAAAGAAATATCGAATGGCCCCATCTTCAAGGATATCTTGGCCCGCCAAAAGAGAGGCAGCATAAGAAGCTTCCGCCAATTTTTGAGCAGAAGAATTAGAGCTTTGCGATTTCACAAAGTTTCGTAAAAATTGAGCGGTATTCTCAAATGTATTTTCTGGGACTTTGAAACCAAGTGCTTTTGATTGTTGCATAAAGTCGAAAGCGTAAGCTGTTATCCAAGGATCTGATGCAGATTCAAAAATGCTCCAAAGGGGAAACCCGCCCTCACGATCCTGCTTTTCAGCCAGAATGGAAAAAACCTTAAACAGTGCTTTATCCAAATCTTGCAGCGTTTCTGAATCTTTCAGGATTCCCATTTGCTTTTTATAAAGAACAGCAAATCCCCGACTCACGGTTTGTTCAACACAACCGTAAGGGTAGGTCATCAAATTCGAAAGGATGGTTGTCAAATCCCAAGGAATCTGATCTGAAGCTGAAATAATTACCTTAGCCGTGGCGGGAAGAACAGCCTGTTGGTCCTTTAAATCAAGGGACTTCGTATCACCAGGTTGAAGCAATAACGTCGCTTTTATTGAAGTTGGGGGTGTTGAAGGACGCACGGTCATCTCAAAGCTTCGTAATATTGGCTCAAAACCATCCCCTGAAATAAAGAGCGTCACAACCCCATCCCCTATGGATTTTCCTTTTAGAGGAATTTGGGTATGCCAAGCGCCATCTTTTTCCAAAGTCACCGTTTCGGCCTGATCCTCTAGCCCAATCGAACCTTCGGCTTTTACAGATAACTTCACCGTCTTCTTAGTTTCAGATGGATTAAACAAGGACAAGCTCATTTGAGACGTATCTCCGACGCCTAAGAATCGAGGGAATACAGGCTCGCTCACGATGGGATCACGAACCAAAAGTTGCGCATCCCCGCTGCCAATACTACTTTGATTGAAGGCAACGACCATCAAGCGAAGGGTACCATTAAAATCAGGAATCTCAATCGGTACTGTGGCATTTCCTTTCGCGTCAAGGGAAATAGGTCCTTGAAACAACGAAACAATTCGAAAAGATCTTTTGGAAAGAGCGGCTAAATTACGCGCCAAAATTCCTTCATCACCCCCAGAACGCAGTTCCCCCATTTCGCCAGGCATTGCATCCAGAATTTTTCCATAAAGATCCCGCATTTCAACCCCAAGTGTTCTTTTGCCAAGGAAGTAATCTTGAGGTTTAGGCGTTTTGAAATCCGTCAACATCAAGATACCTTCATCAACAGCAGCAACAGTGACAAAGGTATCAGATTTTATGGTTCCGTCCACATGTAGGGGCAAATCCACCTTTTGTCGAGGCTTGATTTCTTTAGGTACTGACAAGGTCACTTTTAAGGTACGAGGTTCAGGAGACAAGGCAACCCAACTCAGCCCCACTGCTCTCTTTGGCGTCATAGCATTTTGAAGGGGATCTTTTTCTAACTTCCCCAAAGGCCTGAAACCAGATACCAAGACATAAGCCCCGGTGCCCCAAGTTTCCGCAGCCTTCAAGGTAACTTCCGTTCCCGCTTTTGACACCTTAATATTCCGTGTCTCAATAACATCCTGATTGGCCACAACCAACAATCCTTCCCCATCGAAAGGCGACTCAATCCGAAGGCGAACCGTCTCTCCAATTGCATAGGAAGACTTATCTTGTTTCACAGTCAATTTATCAGGTATGTCCTTTTTAGCATCTGAAGACAAATGGCCCTTCGTGAAGCGGAAACTGGATATTGCGCCGCCCTTTGGATCTTTGACCTCTAGTCGGTAATACCCCCAGCCTTCAATCGGCAGGGAAAGTTTTGTGATCCCTTCTTTTGCTGTTGCAAAGTCATTTTCAAGAATCAGCTTATCTTCCCGTACGGGCTTGTATTCCCAAGCCCCACCGCGGTCACTCATCGCCCAATTGTAAAAGGTTTCTTCCGCATAAAGGGTATAGTGTAGGTTTTGTTCAGCGACTTGTTCTCCTTTTGGACTTAACGTTATGATCTCAATCTCGGCTACTTTATCTTGAAAGTCGATGGCCCCGTTCTTGAAATTACCTTTGATCCCAATCATGTAAGGAAAACTCTGGACATCAAGACGCAACGTTCCCAGCTGTGGACGTCCGCCAGCATCCCGGACCGCAGCTTGAATGACAGCCTGTAGGGGCACGGTTGCTTCTGGCTTGGCGTCCGTGGTAACCGTCAAAGTCCCTTTGCCTTCCTCGTTCAAGGGAGCGAGCTCAAAATCGGTTCGC
Organism: Alphaproteobacteria bacterium; assembly: GCA_019746225.1. Lineage (NCBI taxonomy): Bacteria > Pseudomonadati > Pseudomonadota > Alphaproteobacteria > Alphaproteobacteria bacterium. Next base: position 21,811 of record JAIESE010000001.1, read on the forward strand.
GTCGTTGTGAACTTGTCATCCAACAACCCAAACTGATACCCGGAAAACATTGGAAAGGGGTTTGGATGGCGACGGATCACAAGAGAAGCATCTCCTCCCAAGCCACTGGCCGCCGCCCCAAAGAGATAGCGACCAACAACATCAACGGGCAGGGATTTTCCGAAAACAAAAAGAGCTTCAGGTGATTTCAACGTTACAAGAAGACGTGTTGGTACAAAATCTTCAACAGAAAACTTTGTTTCTCCAATCGGCTCTCCTTTCGGATCTACAAAAACTTGCACAGTCCATTGACCTGTTCGAGCAGAGGGTGATAGGGGCAAATTCAAATCATAATATCCATGGGCATTGCCCACCACCGTATCAGATTGTGCGACAACTTCATCGGGGCGCATTAACCGGAAAGTCAAAGGGGTTGCCCCAACTTCTTGGGCATTAAAATTTCGAAGGAGCCCATTCACCCGAACGGTCTCTCCTGGTCGATACACACCCCTTTCTGTGTACAAAAATGCATCAAGAGTTCCTGGGACTTTTCTCCCCTCCACACCCCGATCACTCAAATCGAATGCTGGGTCAGAGAGTTTTAAGGCCGCGAAGTTCCCATCAACCCCATAAGCAAAAACAAACGCTGGGCGGTTTCCCCCTTTACCTCGCAAAAGGGCTGCATCAAAATGCACAAACCCACTGGGATTGGACTTTTGCGTGGCTAATATTTGATTGTTGTAGGACAACAGGTGAACATCAATCTTGCTCATCCCTTGTGCTGTTGATAAGGACCGCGTGTTAATATCCAAACCCGTCGTTCCCTTAAAGACAGTCATCCCAATGTCAGTTACCAGAACCCATTGGCTTGCACTTGGTGAGCTGTAATTGTCTTTACTTGCTGCATCTTTTACGAAAATGCCATAAGCGCCGGGTTTTAAATCCTTCACAATCGCGTTTAGAGGAATTTGTTTGGTAATATTCTTATTCGGTTCCCCCCCAATATCCATAGCACCTGAATACAGCGGCTCTCCATAGCGATTCGCAATATCATTCCAAGTATAAGCCGAAATCTCGTCTTCCAAAGAATGATGTGGACGCCCGAATCCTTCCACAAAAGATCGATCGTTAACCCGAACAACCTTCACCTCGACACGTTTTACATTGACCGCTGTTAGAGGAATCATTTGCTGATCATTTTTTTGCAAAATATAAGTTTGTTTTGGGAAACTGAGACGAGGCGATTTATCATCCACCAAGAAACTGATCTTTGAAGTTTGCGTCGTCTTTTCTCCGAATAGGCTTGGGATTCCCTCCCGAACAGTAACATTGTAGTTTTCTCCAAAACGTATCCCCGTCAAACAAATTTTTGTATTGCGAACGTGAAAGGCCCCGTCAATCTTGGGCGTAACCTCAAAATAATCTGCAGGTTTAAAGCTTTCTGGAAGAGGATGTGAAAAGGTGAAGCATACTTGCGGTGTATTACTATCCCGATCAACCAAATGCTCTTTAAACACAAAAGGCGCAAGATCCTTATACGCAAGATTTGCTTCGCGGAGCTTCTTGATATCTACAAGGGTAGCCAATTCCGCAAGACACTTTTCTCGTGTTTCTCCATAGCCCGAAACGGCAGCCGAAATCAACAACGCAAGGGCGCGTTGATTCGTATCCTTTGACGTGAAATAAACATAGGCTGCTGCTCTTTCGGCTTTATTGACGATCTCATAATACCCAGGTTTCCCTTCTTGAGCCCCCCGATACCCCGTGAAGGCAAGATCTAACCACAAGTTCAAATCTTCTGGATTTTGCCCCACAAGCGCTTCTAATTCCGCAATGGCAATGCCCCACTTCTCTTGAGATTTGGCTTCGTTAATACGTTTAAGGGCATCTTCTTTCCCTTTTCCTTGATTCTGCCCCTTATTAGCTTTTGCTGCCGCTTCGGTCAAAATCTTCACATACTCTTTAGCATTTTGATGCTCCCATTCCGTATAAGGAGCGGCTTCTCCCGGCAAAGAGAATAGAATATTGAAGACGAAAACAAAGATAAGGGAGAGGCGCATGGGAAGTAACTTTCTCTTGTTTAATTTTAGATCACCATATCAGAGTCACCCTTTGTGTTAAAGATGATTTTCCAAGAATAATATTGCTCCCCTGACACCTAAGTATTCATTTTTTCTAAATCTTTCGTTAACGAATATTTTACACACTCTCTCTAAAATAAAATTAGAGAATTCATTTAAGAAGGGAAGCAAAATGAAATACACATCAAATTCTAAAATAAAAGTAGCGATATTGAGCACTCTGCTCATTGCATCAATCAATCAAGCTTATGCAAAGGTTGATTGTCCAACGATAGATCGACAGAATCTGAGGGACCTTTGTCGCTCAAACGCCGCCGTTCCTCTTTTTGGTGAAGCCGGTCAAGTTCATGGTGAAGAAGGTGTCATTCTCACGAATAACTTAATGAATAGAGATTTTTGTAATGAGTGGAAAGCAATACAACAAGCTCTAGGCCAAATCAAGGATAAGTTGACTAAAAATAAAAAAGTTTATCAGCCAATTACCATAAAGCCAGAAGGTGGAAAATGTTCATACCAAATTAATGAGAAAACAGTTTATGACTTCAGCATAAACGCTAAAACGATTGAAGGTGTTAATATCTTAGGAGGTGGACATGGCACCGTTGGCGTCATGAAAGGTGAGCAACCTGCAAAACCTCACCAAGACCCCTGGCGCCCTTTTAAAAAGAAAGCGAAAACTGAAACCCCTCCAGTAGAGCTACCCGCCGTCCAAGAAGGGGAAGGAAGATTAGGACTTAAACCCGTCCCTTCAAACGAGCCCCCTGTCCCTCAACAAGAGGGGTCTCCTCAACCACGTAAGAATCCGTTGCCCCCGCATTTACGAGGCAACCCTTCTCCAAGTCCTCTCTCATCGAGGCCGCTCCCTCTGCCGCCAAGAGACCTTGACTAGGAAGACACCTTCATGAGGCTGGCATTTAATGCCAGCCTTGTTTACGTTGCATCTGTGTTGTTAATTGGAGTAGAGTGCAATTAAAATATGGGTTTCCGGGTAGTTATCGTCTGTTCTTCACTATGATGCCCCTGTTGACTATCGAAAACTGAAAAATAAAAAAAAAGGATATAATCATGAAGCGCATTATTTATGGACTGTTAGGGGGCTTTGGAGTTCTTATTGCCGCGGCGCTTGTCCTTCCCTTATTCATTAGCATTAATGATTATAAGCCCGAAATTATTGCCAAAACAAAAGAAGCGATCGGTCGTGATGTTGCGATCGACGACGCTCTTTCACTTTCCTTCTTTCCAAGTCCAAAACTTACCCTGAATAGAGTACGCGTCGCCAATATTGAGGGGGCAAAGTCCAAGGATTTTATCAATATCAAAACAATACGCGTATCCTTAAGCCTGTGGCCTCTTTTGAAGAAACACGTGAAAATCACAAAACTGGATCTGGATCAACCCGAGGTATTCTTAGAAAAGATGGCAGATGGCCGTACGAATTGGACATTTTCGAGTCCTTCAACCCTTGCGCCTCTCACGCCAAGGTCCACAACTCCCTCCCCTTCGTCAAAGTTTGAAGTCGACTTTGAGAAAATCCAAATCAACGATGGTCGCGTGAGTTACCAAGCCAATGGACAAGAAACGCAACTCCAAGACATTAATACTTCTGCCAAGATGGACAGCCTACAAGGCCCTTATGCTATTGAAGGAAGCTTGAAAGCTCTAGATAGAGAAATTAAATTAAAAGGGTCATTGGGCACTCTTGGAGAGGCGCAAGATGTGTCCATGAATATCCAAGTCGGTGAAGCAACTTCGAGCATTGACGGTAAATTAAATCTTTCCTCATTTACCTTTAAAGGACATATGAAAGCTAAAGCTGATGCAAAAACCCTTAAAGAAGCTATCGGAAACGACGCACCCCTTTTGACCGGAATGTTGGGAGTAGATTCAGATGTTGAATTAAATGCTCAAAGCATCACTCTTACGAAAGCAAAATTTGATATAGGCTCCGCCAATCCAGGAGGCGATCTCAAGGTATCCTTTAAGGAAGGGATACAAATTGAGGGATACCTTAAAGACCTCCCCGGGAAAAGTGGATGTGATTTCACCCTGATTCCTTCCTCTAAAGGTCTCAAGGGCTCTATCAAGGCTACTGTCGAACAGGGGAACGAGCTCTTAAATTGGTTAAAGATCGATTCTAAATCTTTACCTCCAGCTCTCTTAGGGACTTTTGGCTTTTCCACAGACTATACCTTTGGGGAATCTAAAGAACTAAGGAACTTGTCTCTTACCATTGAAAATGCCAAACTCCACGGGGATGTTTCCTTCGAAGAACGAAAAAATGGACAAATATTTCACGTCGATTTAGATACGCCGAAGATCGAAAATATCTTGAAAGTGTTAGGTACTACTAATCCCAAGCCCTTAGGCGCTGGGAAATTAAAGGGCTCCATACAACTCAATCCAACCTCCGTGAATTTGACCAACATCCAAGGACAATTTGGACCAACCTTCACTTTCGCAGGAGACGTGGTGATTGATCACTCAAACGTCAAGCCCCATATTAATGCGCGACTTTCTTTGAATTCGATCAACGTGGATAAGCTCTTAGCATCTCGAGACCTCCAGGCATTACCCCTTCAGGAAGGCCAGGTGTACCTTATTGCAACAAAGAAGAGACAGACGCCTCCAAAGGAGTCTTCTACCCCGAGGGACACAAACGCCCCCATCGACTTTGGTTTCTTAGACAAGTTTGACGGGCAATTTGAAATCAGTGCTCCTCAATTGATCAAAAAGGACATTGTCATCAACCAGCCCAAACTCAGCGCCAAGGTTCAAAATGGCCACATGGATATTAACTCGCTGACGGGGTCCCTTTATGGGGGAACGTTTAGAGGTAGCGGGCATATTACAGCCAACAATCGGATTAAAGGCCACATACTCCTGCAGGATGCGAATCTGAAGCAGGTGATAAGCCAAGGCACAACCATAAAGATTATTGCAGGTAAATTGACTCTTTCCGCCGATCTCTCCACACACGGGAAGAGCAGCACAGACATGATTCAACATCTGAGCGGCCCTGTGAATATTACAGCCAAAGATGGTGTGATTAGTGGGTTTGATCTCCATGCGATTAGTGAGCGATTGGCCAGTCTCCAAAACATACAGTCGGTTCTCGGGCTCTTAGACACCCACATGGGTAAGGGCCAAACTCCCTTTTCTACCTTCAAGGGAGACATCCTCCTTAATGAGGGAATTGGTACCATCCAATCCATGACCTTCATGGCGGAAGACGGTCAAGGCCAAGCAACAGGCACGATTAATCTGCCTGCGTATACACTAGATGTACATTCCGATTTTCGCCTCACCAAAATACCAAAACTTCCCCCCTTTCACATGCACCTGACAGGACCTATCGATAATCCCTCACGTAAGTTAGACACGTCAGCCTTGAAAACCTATATGATGGAAAATGTCTTTAAAGGCGTCATTGAGAGTCTCGGCAAGGGCAAGTTTAAGCCGGCTGATATGTTAGGGTCCATCTTGGGCGGGAACAATAAAGCCGAGCCAGCTGCCCCTCAACAGCCCCAAAGTGCACCCGATAATAAACCTGAAAAAATCATCAAGGATGTTTTTAAGGGGCTGTTTTAGGGCAAACTTGAAAGAATATCGATCGTTAAGAACTCCTTAACCCCTATCGATTACCCTTCAAGTATAGGTATTCTGTCAAAATCAATAATCTGGGGAATGATCATGATTCATATTAAAGATCTTTTTCAATCCTCTTCGGAGACCATTCACGCATTTCTAAAAACATCGAGACGACATATACGTTCAAGAATTGTCAAACTCTCAAAGGTAGGAGGGTCACTTGGGGCGTTTACGGTTTCTCTTGGGGTTGTCCTTGTGTGGGCATTATGTGGTCCTCTTTTTAATTACTCAGACACCTGGCAGTTGGTGATTAATACAGGAACAACCATCATCACGTTTTTGATGGCCTTCAGCATTCAGTTCTCCCAAAACCGGGACACCAAACAAATAACCATGATCCTAAAATCCCTCATGAAGCAAAATGAGGATTTGAGAGACCAACTTGCCGCCATCGAGCAAGAAATGGAAGATGACGATTAGGAAACAAAAAGATATATTCACACCATTTCCTGATTTCATTGCCTTTTCACATAAAATATGATCTAAGTATTCATTACAAGGCAGACACTGTCTGAACCTTCATCCAATTGTTTTAATGAAGAAATTATAGATATTATGTCAACAACCTGTCATACGCATTCAAAAGAATCTGCCCCCAAAGAGGATGGCCCTACAGTCATTACTTTCGGGTGTCGCTTGAATTCTTATGAGTCTCAAGTGATGAAAGACCTTGGCCGAGAAGCAGGCCTGACGAAGTCGATTATCATCAATACGTGCGCCGTGACGTCTGAAGCAGAACGTCAAGCCAGGCAAACCATTCGCCGCCTCCGTCGGGATCACCCCGATGCTGAAATCATCGTCACCGGCTGCGCTTCCCAAATTAATCCCTCGAAATATGCGGATATGAAAGAAGTGAGTCGCGTCATTGGGAACGACGAAAAAATGAAATTGTCCAGCTATCTTCAAGACACTCCCCACGACCGAATTCTGGTCAATGACATCATGGAGGTGCGGGAAACCGCGGGACACTTGGTATCCGGTTTTGAAGGTAAAGCCCGGGCTTTTGTTCAGATCCAGAATGGGTGCGATCATCGTTGTACGTTTTGCACAATCCCCTTTGGTCGCGGCAACTCCCGCAGTGTGGCGATTGGCGAGATTGTGGCGCAGGTGCGATCCCTTGTGGACGCCGGATACCCTGAAATTGTAATGACGGGTGTGGATATCACTGCCTATGGAGCAGACCTGCCCGGTGCACCTACCTTGGGGCAGATGATGCGACGCCTGCTCAGCCTGGTGCCAGAGCTGAAGCGCTTGCGCCTGTCCTCTTTGGACCCGGTTGAAATGGATGAAGATCTCTGGAAGTTGATTGGCGAGGAGCCCCGCTTGTTGCCCCATCTCCACATGAGCCTACAGGCTGGGGATGACATGATCTTAAAGCGCATGAAACGTCGACATTTGCGGAAGGATGCCATCGCATTTTGCGAAAAGGCACGGAAATTACGCCCTGATGTCGTGTTTGGCGCCGATCTGATCGCCGGATTTCCAACTGAAACGGACGACATGTTTGACAATACCTTGCGAAGTATTGATGAGTGTGGATTAACCTATTTGCATGTTTTCCCCTATTCATCTCGCCCCGGTACGCCTGCCAGTCGTATGCCAGCTGTTCCTGGGCCCATCATCAAAAAGAGGGCCGCCATTTTACGCCAAAAAGGTCAAGAAGCTTTAACGCGCTTTTACCAATCCTGGGTTGGCAAAGACACCAACTTTTTGGTTGAGTCCCTGGAAAATACCCCGCATGGAATTATGATTCGCGGTAAAACGGATCACTTTGCCCCAATTCACCTTGAAACGGACGTCGAATATGCCCTAGGATCAGTCATTAGGGTGCGCATCATTGATGCTTCATCGGACGGATTGATAGGAAAATTAAGGGAATGACAGAAAAAGAAGCTCCCGTTGAGTCAGAAAAAGGGGGATGGTGGTCTCGCCTGAAACAAGGCTTAAAGCGCTCCTCAGACCGCTTGGGAGATGGCTTAAAGACCATTTTCGTCTCCAAAAAGCTCGACCAGGCCACTTTAGATGAGTTGGAAGAGCTGTTGATCACCAGTGATCTCGGGCCCGAAACAGCCTCTCGGCTGACAACCGACCTTGGTAAACAACGTCTTGATCAAGAAATTACGATCGAAGAAGTCAAAGCCTACCTTGCAACCGCCATCGAAGGGATCTTAGACCCTATCGCCAAACCTCTCACCCTTGATGCTGCCCACAAACCCCACGTCGTTTTGGTGGTCGGTGTCAATGGCAGCGGGAAAACAACAACCATGGGAAAGTTTGCTAAGCAATGGAAGGATCAAGGTCTCTCCGTCATGATGGCAGCCGGCGATACGTTTCGCGCGGCCGCCGTCGAGCAACTCCAGATTTGGGGACAGCGTTTGAACGTCCCCGTGATATCCGGTGCACCCGGTGCTGACGCCGCTGGCCTTGCTTTTGATGCCCTTACGAAAGCCAAAGAGGTAGAAGCCGATGTTCTCTTGATTGACACCGCAGGGCGTCTTCAAAACAAAGCGCATCTTATGGAAGAGCTAAAGAAAATTCAGCGCGTCTTAAGTAAGGTGGACCCCTCTGCCCCCCATAGTACGTTGTTGATATTAGATGGAACAACGGGGCAAAATGCCCATAGTCAGGTTCACAATTTTCAAGAGATTATTGGCCTCACCGGCCTTGTCATCACCAAGCTGGATGGCACAGCCCGTGGCGGTGTCGTCGTGTCCCTTGCCCAAAAATTTGGCCTACCCATTCATGCGGTCGGGGTTGGTGAGACAGCCGATGACCTTCGCCCCTTTACGAGTCGCGATTTTGCCCGTAACCTGGTGGGGTTAGAAGGTTAATTTTATACGAGCAGAGTAGAAGAAATTAAAGAAAATTTAAGAGTATCATTTTTAATATATTGATAAGGCTGAATCTTATCAAAACCAATAGAATAGGTGACCATGGCAACTGACATCAACAACGACACCACCAAACCCCTTTTTCCAGGGGTTAAGGATGTTGTGGCTTACACAGATGCGGCAGAAGCTGTTCAAGCTATTGAGGATATCTACAACAAGAACAGCATCTTGATTCATGATGCCTTCAAGCGCCTTCTGGATGGAGAAGAAGTGCCTGAGTCCTTGCTGGCAGAAGCCACCTATCCCTACGTTGGCATTCAAGTTACGCAAAAGGATTTAAATCTGGATGCCCGCCTATCTTATGGCGTCGTCGTTGAAGCTGGCCTTTATGGGGGCACAGTTACGCGCCCCGACATCTTTAAGCGGTACTACCAGCATCAAATCGAATTGCTGATGGATCGCCACAAAGTACCCGTCTATGTGGGCGCCAGCAACTGGTCGATTCCCCTGCCCTTTGCCATGGATCATACACCCGCTCAGCTTGATCCGCGCACCCTTGATATGGGACAGCTCTGGCAGATGCAAACAGGCTTTGCTCTCCCTAACTTAACGCGTGTGAATGATGATATTGCCAATTGCACCTACCGTCCTGGTGCTACTGGTATCAAGCCTATTTCAATGTTTAGCGGCGAGCGTGTCGATTATTCCCTTCACCGCCTTCATCATTATACCGGGACTTCTCCTGAGCATTTTCAAGAATTCGTCCTCCTCACCAACTATCAGAGATATGTGGATGAGTTCATTGCTTTTGGTCTCGAACAGATCAAAAATGACTCCGATTATGAAGAATTAGTCATTACAGGCGATTCCATCTATCGCCGAGGTGACGATGAGGTTACCTCTCCAAAGAACCTCCCTCAAATGCCTGGATACCATCTGAAACGAAAGGATGGCATGGGGATTACGTTCATAAATATTGGCGTCGGCCCCACCAATGCGAAGACCATTACGGATCACCTCGCCGTCTTGCGCCCCCATTGTTGGTTGATGTTGGGACATTGTGCGGGCTTACGCTCAACCCAAGCCTTAGGCGACTATGTCCTGGCCCACGGTTATGTGCGTGAAGACAATGTCTTAAACCAAGACCTGCCCACCTGGATTCCCGTGCCTCCCATTGCCGAAGTTCAAGTCGCCCTTCAACAAGCGGTTGAAAATATCGCCCTAGATAAAGAAACCTTGAAGACAGGCATGCGCACAGGCACGGTGGTTACAACCGACAACCGAAATTGGGAATTGCGATCCGACGAGCTTTACGAGAGATTCCGTCAAAGCCGCGCCGTTGCGCTTGATATGGAATCCGCCACGGTGGCTGCGAACGGCTTTCGATTCCGGGTCCCCTACGGGACACTCTTATGCGTCTCTGACAAACCCATTCATGGGGAAATTAAACTGCGGGGCATGGCCAATAAATTCTATAATCAACGAGTCAACCAACATTTACGTATCGGTCTTGAAGCCATCCGCCTCTTGCGCTCCCAAGGCGTTGACCAACTCCACTCCCGCAAACTCCGCGGCTTTGACGAGCCTCCGTTCCGGTAGAGCCTGCCTGAATGTGCCTTAACCATTTCTAAGCAGTAGTTATTAGCTAGACTGCGAAACTACTCTTTTCGCAGACGTGCCTTTTAATAAAGTTTTAATAGATATTTGATAATATGTGTCTATATAGAGTAATCAGTATTTAGGGCAAATCAAATGCAATCAAAAAATACACTGATCGCCTTTCTTAGTGTTGTGAGCATCAGTACAGCGGCTCAAGGAGAACAGTGGGGCAAAATTCGATGCTTAAAGGAATGTACAGATATATCCTGTGCTGACACAATAAAAAAAGAGACTTGTGAAAAAAATTGTGCGGTCGAGAACTTAGAAGCTTGCAGAACAGCTAAAGTAAAAACACCTCAAAGAGCTGCTCCACCGACTAGAACTAGTGTTAGTGAGAAGCCAGTTTCTCAAGTTACCGTTCAACCGCAGCCTGCTCCTCCTGCTTCTTCGGAGTCCAAAAGTGTTGAGTTGCCAAGAGCGCCATCCCAAGAGATAGGGGAAATGGTGCAGCAAGTGGGTGTTCAACTACCAACGGGCTTGGTAAGGTTGGACCTTCCTTCAAACACTGTTTTAGATGAAGCTTTCATTGATACATACATTCGACCAAAACTTGAGGGGCGGCATAAAAAATTACCTATAGAAATCCTAGTCCAAGGAAAATCGATTAAAGGAAAAGCTTTAAGTGTCTTGCCACCGAGTATGACTCTTATAATTGCTCCACAGGTTCGAGCATTGCCATCCCTTCCCGTACCAAAGCCTCTAAACGTAACACAGTCAAAAGCAATTGAAGCAACGAATGCAGCACATTTAGCTGCTGCAAAAACCGATTTAAAGAATGATGGAATGGAAGTTGCTAAGTACGCTCGTTGCTTATCGAGTTTACTCGAGACTCAAGTAAAATTATTTCCAGTCAATAAATACAAGAAGGGTTTGTTGCCTTTTTCTAAGAAAAAGACAATAGCCCCGTTTAGTCAATCTGAGGTTTTGGATAAAATTAATAATATAAAAATAAATGCTAATGGCGGTGTGACAAAAATTAACAAGATTTTGAATCAATGGCCTGCCAATGACAACACTTTTAAAAAGGTAGGAGAATTAGAGCAAAGTGTTACGGAAGTCGTTATTGAAACTACTTCTGCCGCCCTTAAAGATTTTAGAGAATTGAATAAAGAAATTTCAGATTTTTCTGAAGGCAAAGAAGTTCTTAGTCCCGAAAAATGTTCATATACTACTAAAAAATTGCTTGAAAAGGCTAAAGCCGAAATGAATAGGAGAGGCGTTGAAGCAATCAACCAATGTAAGTGTCTTGCTTCTCAACTCTCAGAATTTTTGAGCATTTTTCCCGTAGCAAAATCATCTGAATCTTCGTTAACTCAAGCAGATGTTTCGGGTTATATAAGTGATTTGCAACGAAACGCAAACACGGAGTTGGAAAAAGCTAAGAAAGTTCTCGATGAATGGCCTGCAAAGAAGGAATCCATACAAGATATTAGAGACTTAAGTGTCAAATTCAGCATGGAACTCAGAGCTATGAGTTCCTTCTGTACTCAGCCTTATGATTTAATCAGCGTTGAAATTAACAAAATCCTAAAAGGTAAGAAGGCGGGTCCAGATAAAAATAAGTGTTTTACCCGTTAGGTAAGATATTTTCTTGAAACCCTCACCAAAGCGGGGATTTATCACTTCTTCGGTTATTTTTCCTTTCAATATTTATAAAAAAGGGCCCAAAAGGGCCCTTTTTATGGCGAATTACTTATTTCCCAAAAAACATCGGGTTTGACTTTAAATCACTTAATTTAATCTTTTCTTCTAAAAATTCATCTTCCGCGCCAAGAGAGACGAGATTCGGGAATGTTTCATTAAATTCACGATCATTGTTCACATTATCTGATGACGAAAGTACCTTTCTGGCTTTTTCTAAAGTATTATACGGGAACCACTTTATGGGATTTTTCCTCAACTCAAGTCTTTTCAGAAGTGGCAAAGGTGGCACAACTTCCTTCCAAGTCCCTTCCATCAGCAGACATTCACTAGCAAGCAATTCTTCCAAGACGACAAGCGTATCAAGTTTCATGAGGTTCTGCGCCCGCGTATTCGACACATCCAATTTCACGAGTTTTACAAGAGAGGCAAGAGGTCTTAATTCTTGGATTTTCGTGTGGGAAAGATCAAGAGCCGTCAAATTACTTAAGAAACAAAGAGACTCGACTTCTTTGAGATTGATGTGGGAAAGATTAAGATCTTCCAAAATACTCTCCTCATCCTCTCCCCAAACAGGGAGTGAGAGTATCCTTGTGTTCCCGGATCCATTAAATTTTCTAAGGGCTTTCAAGGTTGGAAGAAAATCAAAGCTCTTAAGACGATTGAATGAGAGATCTAAGGAAACGAGAGTGGTTTGAAAAGCGAACCCAAATGGAAACTTAAAAGGTTCTTCAATCCAATTATTTCCCAGGTCTAGGCAACTATAACGACTTAAGAGGGGGACGTATTGAAGATGATCCTCAACCCTCACAAGGCACATGGTGTGCACATGTCTGTCTTTCAATTCAAGACTTCTCAATTCAATCTCCTCTTCCCTTGAGGTTGATACACCCAGCTCCGGCTCGGGGGGAAGCGTTTTGAACCTTAGAAGCTCAATGGGGGCAGGCAGAAGACTTGGCAGTACTGAGGGCAACAGGGAGGCTTTTGGCTTTGTTTGAAGTTTTTGGAAGTTAATTCCAATATCTTTGTGCAATTTCTCATTTTTTTCCGCTTCCTTTTTATATTCCTCACGAAGCGACAATAATTCCACAGGACTCATCTCATCTAGTCTCAACTTTCTCAGGCGCTCTTCCCACTTCTTTTTGACCGCTGGATTATGCAATTGGGCCATAACCTTATGCCAATGACTTCGATGAAATCTCATGTGCTCAGGCGCTCTTATATTCCCATTGTAAAATGTTGTTTGAAAGGGACGCTGAAAATCTCTTCTCGGCCTATTGCCAAGCTCAAGAGGCTCATCGGCTCCAAGAGTCGTGACCACGCCCTCCTCGGATGTACGAAAGATCTCGAAAAAGGTTTTAGCACAGGATAAATTGCCGGACACATCACAAAAATTGGCATCATTTTCACTATCTATGTTAGCCAAATCACCCAAAGATTCTTGGAATTTGATAATAGTGTCCCACCACGTCTCTGCTAAAAATTTTCCAAAATCATCACTCCCCAACAGGCGATGAGTTTTCTCTTTATCCGTTGCGGAATCCATCAAAGGATGTCGAGCCAGGGAGGGTGGCGTTGTCCAACTCTTCTGAATATCATCTTGTACGGTTTGAAAAGTGGTCCCATAGCAATAATCTGACCAATCTGTCAAGCTTACGACATGCTTAACCTTTTCTCGATAATCCCGTTTATATCTTGTGAGAGCATCTTTCAACTTTCTATTAAAGTCATGTGCACGACCATTTCTTCCCTGAAGTACTTTGTCTTTACTCTTCTTTGATTTCAGCATATGCGTCCGTATTATGAGCTCGAGGGGATCATCCCCAATTGTAAATCCTTTAACCCTGTTCTTCTTATTTTCAAGATCTGCTGAAGTTGAGTGCAGGATGGTAATCTTTCTCGGATCATCGGCCAAGTCTCTGAGGTCTGAATCATAGATCAACTCTTCGAGTTCTGCCTGGGTGCGGAAAATAATAACACGGTCCCCCCTATCATCAACATCAACACGTAAAGGATGATCAGCCAACAACTTTTTCAATATTCGATCAAAAGCATCTTTTGCTTTCTTACATTCTTTTAATGCGGCCGAAAAATGAGTCGTATCCGGTACTTCTGTCCTCTCTTGAACGACAAGTGATTCCTTTAATTCTGCTTTTTGGTCTTTCTCCTGGTCCTCAAAACCAGATAGGTTGGATAAGGAATTAATTGAGGCGAGAAGATCTCTGGAAGCATCCTCTACAAGAGCAGTTGTCTGAGTATGTTTCTCATTCCAAGCTTTTGTTTCAGCCGTATACTTTATTTCGGCCTCCTGCAACCGTTTCAAAGCAACATCGTAGGCTTTAAACTCCTCAACTTTCTTTCTCAGCCGCTTCTTAACTTTTTCTCCCGAAAAAGGGAGGTGCTTTTTCCCTGTGATTTTATTGAAGGAAGAGGGTTGTTTTTGAGAAAAGGAAACACCGTAATAATCGTCATAAAACTCTGTATCAGCCTTCCCATAAATCGACGAGACAACTACGGCATTTTCACCGGTTTGATCTTTTAAGCCCAACTCAAGGCACCAGTAGCGAAAGTCAATGACCGGCTCATTCATGAGTTCTAAAACTTCACGACTTTCGACACGCAAAAGACTGCCAGGACGTTTGTCCTCTCCTGCATAGTCTCTTGAGCTTGTATCATCCATAGCGTTGCCATGCTCGACTACTAAGAAACTTAAAGTGACTGCCAAAACTTGAGGGATAATTTTCATGTCTTTCATCCTTACACTTTAATTTTCATCATCATTAATAGAACCCACAGCGTGACCTAACGGGGCTTCTTCAAGGACAAAATTGTCAACCTTGAAAGTTTTAATCAGGGGATACATTTCTCGAACTGTGGGAAATGTCTCCTTAAAGAGTTCGGTGTTCACCTGAAGCGGTTCCATCTGGAGGTTAGGGTTGCCTCTTCCATTAAAAGTAACGAGGCGAGGCAAGCTTGGAAGCACATAACCCAGCGCGCCCTGAAGTCCCACATTCGCAACGTTAAGAAACGTCAAATTTCCTAAAGAAGAAAGACCCCCAAGGTTATCAAACGTGTTGTCAGAAATATCGAGTTCGAGAAGACCGGTCAATTGTCCAAGAATACTTGTCGTTTCATATTTATTTCCTTGAAGCTGATTCCCAGAGACATTTAACTTATCTAAGTTACACGGTATTTCCCCTAAAGGAGACAATTTTTGCAAGCGATTTCCCGCCACATTAAGAGTGTGAAGATAAGGTAATATATTTCTAAGACAGTCAAGACTGGTCAACTGATTGTTGCTTAAATCAAGATGGAATATATGTGTTGAAAATACAAGTGGGTCTGGGTTAAGGAGAAGATTATGACTCAGATTGACCGTGTCTAAGTAGTAAAAAGTGTAAGAGCGACCCGGACCATTCCCCATCCATTCTTGGACAATCAGATCTTTATCTGTAAACTCTCGGGCACTTAAATTAACCACTTCAGACTTTTTTCGAGGAAGTCTGCTCGATTCGGGCTGGAACCTTTTATCCAGCATTCCTAAAGGACTCGGAATTGTCGACCAATCAAATTGACCTTTCATAAGGTCTGTACAAATCCTTCGTTGCTCTGTGAGCAATTCCTCATACTTATTAAGGAGTTTGCAATATTTAGCAACATTGAGGGGATCCAATTCAGGCTTGTTCTGATAAGACAAATGCGGTGCATCATTAGGTGTAATGGGCAATGCCGGGGATTGTGGCCTCTTCTCAAAAGAAGCTTACTTTGACCCTGATGTAATTCCTCGAGGATAAGAATAAAATGTGCCCGATGAAGGGTAACAGGATCAGACACTAGCCGCACCTCATCAACATTACTCCCTTTAAAAACATTTAAAAAATGAATTGGACGTTTCACAATAGGAGCTTCTTCTTTATCTATAAAATCAGGCAACGTTTTAAATCTTAGATCAATCAGAAGTTGGGAATTATCTCTGGGAGCATCGTCATCGTGCAACTCATCCATAATAAATACACGATGATTCACCACCTCAACAGGAACGATTCCCTTTCTTTCCTGTTGAGCAATCAGTTTATCAAAACGAGTGATTTTGCTCCATATTTTGCGCCTAAATTTACCCAATTGATCTTTATTGAACTTAGCAAGAGCGTACCCTTGATCTGTTGTTTCGTCTCTTTCTCTCTCGCGGCAGGAACGAATCGGGTATCTCGCATAAATGCCATCTATACACTCCCAAATGGTATTTCCCATGCACCACCATTTTTTGAAAGGCAAGGTTCCTGTCCACCCACTCACTTGAGGGTGAAAATAAAAACGATGCGTCGAACAAATTTCTTTAAAGAACTCTTGCTCAACATGTATATCTTGGACAAGCCTCACGAGCATAGAGATCGCGATATCTAGGTCTACAGGACTAGAAATCACAACGCCTTTTTCATTTTTTTCTTGCCGGCGAGGCTCTACTCTTACCTTTGGTTTTGAACTGTAATATGCCAGATCCAACTTAATGGGTTTTGGAACAGCAAAGTCTCTTTGCATATCATCCCAGGAAAGCTTCGGATGCAACTGCATGTATTTCTTCTTGATAGCCTCCAGTGCTCGTTCGGCAACGGTATCATTTTCTTGGGCTTTTGCTAAAATTTCTACAGCGACCGGCTTCTTCTGTTTTCTAGACAACCTTTCTTGCGTTTTCCCTTTCAATAAGATTGCATCTCGCAAAGGCTCCCAGTGTTCCCCGCGCTTCTCATGCCACTTTACAAGCTCTTTTCCAACTTTGTTCTGAAGCTCACTCATCGAGGGTTGTGGGGTGATGCCTTTAAAGGTTTCTTCATTGAAGAGAAACTTGTGTGGTAAGGGGCAAGAGGTCCCATCTCCCCAATCCTTTAAGCAACTGATTAGGCGAAAATCAAAGGGAAATACTTCCCCCTCTTCATCCGTATTGTCGCTCATCGGGGATGATCTCACCTCACTTGGTTGTGGACTCGCCTCCGCTATAGCCATTTCGCCTTTCGCATCATCTCTTCCTTCCCTTTTCAAAGGATTTTGAGATTTCCGCCTTGATGCTAATTTAATAGGGGGGCGTTGTGCCTTCACCCAACCGCCTCTAGCAGGCAATGGACCCTCCGAGGCCATTGCCGGAGCCGGGACCATGGCCGAATCTTGAGAAACAACTCCTGGACCTGAATCTTTCTCATCATCAAGCATACTTTGCATATCAGCTTCCGTTAAGGGCGTTGCTGACTCTGTATCGCTCATTCTAAAGACATTATCGTCAATCTTATCGTCAATCTTTTCAGCAGCTTTTACGTCACTGAAGATCGACACAAATAAACTCAATGCACATAATTTGAAGATGAACTTTTTCATGAGAATGCCTTCTTATTGTTTTAAATTTTAAGAAAGTTATTCTTAAAAGATATTCAGAGCATGGGGAACTGTCAATAGGGGAGAACTCAAGACTGTTGAAAACGTAAATATTCTCCAGGATTTATCTCCCATCTTGCCGTCATTGCGAGCGAAGCGAAGCAATCCAGGAGCCAAGGACAAGCTATTAAAAGCAAAATTTCTAGGGGATAATGCTTCCAGATCTCTTAATGTTGCCCCTGGATTGCTTCGCTTCGCTCGCAATGACGATTAACTTATTAATTTTAAAGGATAAAAGTCTTACTCTTCCTTCCCCTCAACCCCATACACCCCGTGGTCTTTATGCCATCCTTCAATGGAATCCTCAGGATATTGGGCAATATATCGCTCCTTTTTGCCTTTAGGTATTTCGCACCACTTGGCGGCAAAGTCGAGCATCATATGGATGCGCTCAAGGGGCTTTGGTAAGGGGGTGTCAATGGCAGATGCAAAGGGATAAACCCAATCCGGCCATTGCGGATCCGATATCCACAAACAGCTGGCGCAGATTTTGCAAAAATGACGTTGTCCAGAACTTTCCTCAAAGGTGCCGGTCATTTTCCCTGGCATGCGGGCTCGGTAAATGCTGACATGCTCCCTTCCCTCAACTTTGAAGGTATTTGCTTGGCCCATAATGTTGATAGCATACCCGCCACCGCCTGCAGTTTTGCGACATATGGAACAATAGCAATACATAAAGGGATAAGGCGTGAAGGATTCCACCTCAAAGCGGACAGATTGACAATGACAAGAACCGATTAGTTTCATGAATTCTATAACTCACCTTACTCCAGTTATTTGATTAAATTCTTTACTATCTCCCCCTCTAGGATCTCTTTAATTCCAGTAATATCTTGAAATGTAGACTCGATATCATCATGACCGTTTAGTAACCTCTCGGCTGTGCTCCCTAAAATTGAACCTAATGATGAAGCAGATTGGGGCACTGGGTAATACCAATTAAATAATTTTCTTGTTACCCCTAACGGAATTTCATGAATTTTAAAATAGCAACCAACTGCCATTACCAATGCCGAGTCGAGCCGGAAAAGGACATCCCAGCAGGAATAAAGAGCTAAAGAGCTTAAGGCTACTTTAGAAAGGTTCTGGTATCTGCTGAACCACATATCCCTCTTCTCAGTTTGTGATTTTTCATCCCAAAGCTTAACGCGTTCATTTATGCCAGCGACAACTTCACCCCAACCACTAGGGCTCTCATGACTCTCCGCATCATTTGGTTCTCTCAATAATTTATTGATTGCCTGATTTATTTGTGTGGTCCCGATAGGTCTATGACCAAGATTAAAAATCCCAATGATGTCACCATCGTTATTCCTCAACCCAGATCCGCTAAACCCAGGCGTGATAAATGAAACATAGGAGGGTTCCTTAATGTCATTAAATGACACCACAGCTATGCTTTCCGTTATCTTACCATCTCCATCTTTAGAGGACGAAACCCCGCCTTCCCTTATTCTGACTTCTCTATAATGTCTTCGAATGCGATCCATCTCAAAGGTGATATGACCATCCTCATGAACTTTTACCAACATGCCATAACCAGAAAGGCTAAGATTCGTTTTAGAGCTCGTAAAATGACGTCCAAGGCCTTCAAAGAAGCCAAATTTGGAAGATGCAATTTTTGAAGGAACTACTTCTTCGGGGTATGTTCCTAGAATAAGACATGCGATATCATGTTTCGTAAGCACACCCTTAGCATTGGTATATTCAGGTAGAGCAATAATTTGAACGACATTGTAATAGCGGTCTGAAGTTTCAAACTTAACCGTATACTTCGCTGGGATTTCAACAACATGAAGCGCTGTTAAAACATACTTTAATGTTTCGCCTGAAGGAGAAAGAAAAGAAACTAAAACACCCGATCCAATCATTTTAGAATGGCCGCCACCAGGCATTTCAACTATACCACTTTGAATGAGACAGGTTGATTGATGTTTACGGTTTACGTCTGGGTCCTCGAGGATTCTAAAAAACCGAGATTGGTCTTGTGTCTCATCAAGGTGAGCATAGCATACTTTAGGATTTCTATCCCCTAAAGTATCCTCTCGACCGGCAGCATTGGCTTCAGAAAATATGAGCCCAAATCCCAAAATTATCAATATTATCGCTTTATTCATGACTTAACTATTTCCTCAATTTATTCCAAATTATTCACAGTAATATTGTTCGCAATTTATACTTAATATTATGGTTTTGCAAGTAAATTTAATAAATACTTAACTGCACTTTAAAAGGGGGGATACATTACCAACATTCTTATTTTTCCTCTCTTCTCTTATTGGGAGAGCCTCGTTATCAACCAAGTTTGCCAATCATAAGGCCCAAGCAGCCGTAGATCAAGGACTGACCTGATGGTCTATAGGCTCGTTTCAAGGAAGGGCGTATGCCCTAATTTTGAGATTAAAAAGGGAATGAAAACAACTGAAAATATTAATTTTCCGTTAAGCCATCTTGATTTCTTGACCTTTCGCCCTAATTTAATAGGTGTAGGCATCATTATCCACCACGAGACGAGGAGACGTTGAAAAAATACGACGGATACGCTCTCATTACAGGGGGATCAAGCGGTATTGGACTTGCCTTTGCCCATGAATTGGCGGCAAGAGGGTATGATCTTGTTCTTGTTGCAAGGGACAAAGCAAAATTAACTGCTGCAAAAAAGAGCATTCAAACCATGCATTCCGTTAAGGTCATAACCTTGAGTCAAGATCTAACGAAAGGAGATTCTGCTGACAAAATTTATAAGTTTCTTCACGCAAAGAAAATCCACATTGGCCTCTTGGTGAATAATGCTGGATTTGGATCTTTTGGCTATTTTCATCAGCAAGATCGCATGAAAACACTCCATATGATTAACACCATGTGTTTGGGTTATACAGATTTAACCTACAGGTTAATTCCTGCCATGCTTGAAAGATCGTCAGGTGGCATTATATTTATTTCTAGCATACTTGCTCTTGTTCCAGGTCCACTCCTTGCTGTTTACGCCGCTTCAAAAGCTTATGTTTTAAAACTTGGAATCAGTCTTCATATCGAGTATGGGAGCAAAGGAATCGATGTTTTAACCGTATGCCCTGGGCCCATTGATACCAACTTTTATAGAACCGAGAACATTCCAAAACCCAAAACAAATCTCTTACCTCCAAGTGTCGTTGCAAAGAAGTCTTTGAAAGCGCTCGGAAACAAGATAGCTATATCAGTGCCAAGCGATCTTCTCCTAAGAATTCTGCCCATTCTTAATAAACTTCTATCCTTAAAGATAATGGAAAAATTAACAAAGAAGGCCTACAAAGACCTCTTTAACGTCGACCTTTAACCACCCCTCCTCGCAAAATCAAGAAGGGAGGTTTCATTTACATTGTCTCGACAGCTTCTGAAATCTCTGCCATCGTAATGCCCATTTCACGAAGAAGCGACATTTGCATCACACACACCTGAATCAAAAACTTGATCTCAACAATTCTTGAGGGCGCATAATTGAGTCATAGGTTAGCTTCAGGTCCCTTCTCCTTAGATCCTTTTACGATGAAATGCTATTTTTTAAATAAGACTCATCAATATGCTGCCGGATAGTGCCTTTCGGGGATCATTATTTAGTTGTAATGCACGCTCGCCCCTTAGTTAGCGCTTTTGCTGGCATCCTGAGTAGGCTCTGGTTTGTGTTCGAATGACTTAACATATTGCGACAGTGTATTCCCCAAATAATACCACCCCAGGTACCCTTTCTTTGCCTTCTCAAACTCCTCATCCGTATAGTCTTGTTGCTCTTCAATGATTCCAAGAATATACTTTGGACTTGTGGGCCCAAGAAGGGCGGTTGCTCCATGAAGGAGTTGTGCGTCTCTTACGATCTTGGGCTGAATACCTTTTTCTTTTCCAGCCGGCAAAAGTCGACCCTGATTATCAATGAAACCTTGTTCAAATAACGCCGTATCGTGTAAGTAGTCTTTTGCATCCTGTTCATTGAGCGTAATGGTCAAGTATTTATCTGCGGGATATCCTTTAAAGGTTGTAAGCGCTCTCTCTCTCGGCCCATGGGTCCTAAATTTTCTGAAGTAGGCTTCTTTTCTCTTCGCAAACTCCGCATCAGAGATGCCTTCCCATTCAACCATTTTTCCATAAATAAAGTTGGGACTGGAGCGGCCAAATAAGGGAGTAGCGATATGCAAAATTGCTGGATCTCGAACGATCTTTGGTTGAACTCTTTTTTCTTTTCCAGCCGGCAAAAGTCGACCCTGATTATCAATGAACCCTTGCTTGAACAAAGCCAAATCATGCAAATAATCGTCTGCTTCCTGTTTGGTCAAGGTAAAAGTCAAGTATTTATCGGGGGGATACGGAACATTCGCATCATTAAAAGGGCCAATTTCTTCTGCCACTTCCTTGCCATTATCTACAGCAATTACAGCTGTGCTTGGATCCTTCTTGTGGGCTCTTGCCAACTTGGCTTCCGCTTCGATCGCTTTTAGGGCTTTTTGTTTGAGTTCAGAAAGTTTCGCTGATACGGCCCTGACCTTTTCTGGATTCGGTGCAATCTTTTCTTGTGACTTTTTCGCCGCCTCATTTTTTTCACGAATTTCTGTCTCTTTTTCCTCAATCCGTGTCTTCACGGATTTACCATCGGAAGCCCATCCTGAGAGACTCACCATTAGTCCCAGTGTAACGATTCCGAATTTTCTCATTTGTGCGACTCCCCTAACGATATTTATTTTATCAATTGTACAATTAATCTATTAACTTGAGGTTAAGGAGATCAGATAGCATGAGAAAGTCTACTATATCTTTACAGCCCTGCCGGGCCTATAAAATTACCCTGGTTTCTAAACAATGAAACCAGGGTTTTATATAAGATACTATATGCTTGATAAGAAATGAATTTCAGGCTTGCTGAGAAGGCCAGCCTTTTCTCTTGCTTCCCTCAACTCAGGAGATGCGTTATAATTCTTCGCGCATTCTAAGTCTTTTGCTTCAAAAATCAACGTGACAGTGTTTGGATTTTCAATGTCTGTGAAAAGATGTAAAGGCTTCACACCTAATTTTTGGTGATGTTGAACCGTGCTTTCATACACATTTCTCCACTGTTGATAATCAGATACAGGGTAACGAATAAGCATTTGTACTGTCATAATTTTCTCTCCTTTTCTTGCATGCATATGAATTATATACATTTCTTTCCTAAGGATTGATTAATGATCATGCCCAATTTCTGCGTACCAAGAATTTGAGGGGAGTTACTTTTTTCAGGGAAATGGTTACTTTAATTGGTTGCGGGGGCTGGATTTGAACCAACGACCTTCAGGTTATGAGCCTTAGAATCTGGCGTTTTCCTAACTTACCTCATCTCTTATAAAGTTCTACAAATCAAGGAGTTCTGGGTATATTTATTATATAAAATTTTATAGAGTTAGCCAAAAATTTACCTATAATGCGGCACCAGTGAGGCACCGGAGAGAAAATGAAAGTTAATTTTACCAAACCATTTTTGAAGAACTGCACCCCTCCCCTCAAAGGAAAAATGGTGAGTCTCATGTGATTCCACTGACGGATCCGGCTATTGAAATATTAAAGGAACGGCAACAAACCTCTCAAAGTCCATACGTTTTTCCTGGAAAGGGTGAGAAAGGATACTTGACCGACCCAAAGAAAGCTTGGAAGCGTGTGTTAAAACGAGCTGATATTGCTGATCTGCGGATTCACGATCTTCGCAGAACGCTGGGAAGCTGGATGGGAGCCCTCGGCGCAACAACTGCCATTATTGGCAAAACCCTAGCTCACAAAAGTGTTGAGGCCACTAGAGTTTATGAACGCCTTGATATCGATCCTGTGAGAGAGTTTATAACCTTAGCCAATGAAGCCTTTTTCGATGTTGCTTATGCTGGAAATACGTCGTCGTCCAAAAAACCACCTGTTAAACGCCGAAGAAATTAACAATCCCTCTTCAAAAGCAATGCGACAGACGCGACAATGAGACAAACTTAAAAGCATGGTCTGTCATCCTCTGTAATCCTCACTTCTAAAAACTCGATTTGTCGCATTCTCATTTGCGACACGTTGCGACAAGTGGAATATATAAAATTACTGCTCCCTTCCTATAATTCTACCCCTTAAATAACCTTTTATATTCATAAATGTTCTTGTCTGCCTTAAGATACTCAGGATAAACAAAATATTCCTGACGCTTCTTGGTTATCAAATCCGGGAGGATGTTTTTGAGGTTTGAGTTTTGAACGATCCTCGTTTTCTCATAGGCACTGATGATGCCTTTTCCTTTTTGCGCTGCCTCAATCAGGCACTCAAGCGAGTTGGAAAGGAATGCGTGGTTGTGTCTATCTCCACTGTCAATGCTGAGTTCTAAAACCCCTTTCGCATCCTCGAAGGAATCAACTTCGGAGATAGAGGAAACAAAGCGATGGTGTTTCAGGTCCTCGATGGTCTGGGGTTCACCGTATTTTTCCAGGTATCGAGTGCTCGCATAAGGTTTCTTCACTGATGTGAAAAACGGTTCTTGGATGACCTGCCATTTCACATCATCTGTCTTTGGATCATGAGGTTGAATGGCCATATCTACATCGTACAAAATAACGTCAATGGTTTGATCTGCGCCGATTACCTCGAAAACAAGGTCTGGATGATCCACATTATACTCCAGAATAAGATCATTGATGAGATATGCCGCGAGATCATGACTGGTTGCAATCCTAATCTTTCTCTTCTTCCCAGGCTTCAAGGGTGCAAATGTTTGGCTGGTGAATCCCTTCATATCTAAAAAAACGCTCTCAGCAATCCCAAAAAGTTCTTCACCTTTTCGTGTAAGGTTAACTCCATCTTTTTTGCGCGCAAACAAAGGGTATCCCAAGTGTTTCTCAAGCCCTGTAATGTGGCGACTGAAAGCAGATTGGGTTAGGTTCATTAAAGGTGCGGCATAAGAAATATTCCCCATCTTAGCCACATAATAAAAGGCTTTGAGTTTTTCCCAATCTAGGTCCCGAAAGTAAGGTGAGGTATTTAAAGGCAACATGGTCAGAACTTTCTATCAATGCGCAGATAATGAGTGATCCAGGAGGTATTTCCGAAAAGCAGGATTACTCTTTTGACCGCGCCATAAAGTTTGGCGAAGATCTCTATCAACGTCATCCATAAAATCAATCACCTCATCATAGGTCTCTACATCGGTCGGAATGACAATCTGTGTTTGGACGCCTCTTGTGGTTATGATTTCTTCTTCAGAGGTGAAAAAACCTCGATATATTTCTAGATAATCAATTTTGGTCTCATCGAAGGTCAGGGTAAGGGTGACTGCCTCCTTCTCTTCACAAAACAAGAAAAGTTGCTCCAATATCTTTAGTTGAAACTGAACCATCAAAATTCCTTGAAGGTATTCGTCCCAGTAAACCTTTTCATTAAACTGCGATTCGTTGATACTGGGAAAGTTACATGTCATAATCGGCACAAGATACTCTTCTTCCTCTCCATCTTTAGGTGAAACTGCAAAGCCTTCTGACAGCTCTAGAGTCATTTCACAAGTTAAATCTTGGGTAAAGTCTTGTGCTCTAAAAATATAAAGATTTTGAGAAAACTCTCGAATATCTACAAGAAAGGTATTTAAGGGCGGGGATAATGTAGGGGTTTGTTTTGCCTCAAGATCTTTGGACAAAACGCTTCCATAAATAGGATGGGTGTTGTTGACTATTAATTTAAGCATAAAACTTTCTCCCACAAAATGAGCTAAACGAGTTCATTATAGCTGCCATGTGTATGTTAATCAAGTATTTTGATTGTATTCTACACACTTGCCCATTAATTTTGTCTTAAGACTACTTCTCGATTATCATTTATAGATACTATCTCACCTCAGGGATAGCTAATTTCATGAGTTTTCACAAAAAGCCGCACTGCTTAAAAATAATTTTAAAAGGATACACAAATACATTGTGATAAGCAGAAAAAGTGTGTATTGTAAAAGAAGATTTAAGGATAATTATATATAAATGTTCTCTATTGACGCAATTTGCATAGCCGATATGATTTTTAGGTGCGGCCTCTATAAATTTAATAAAAGAGTTTATGATGAAGATGTCCGACACTCCTACAACAGAAGAGAAAGATCCGAACAAACCGCTAACCGTTGGTGAGAGGTTTCGACTTGCACGAGAGCTTTCCCCCCTATCTCGCAAAGCATTTTGCACGAAATATGGACTAAATTGGTATACGGTTCAGTCTTGGGAGCTCCGCCGGAACTTTTCTCGAGGCGTTAATTTAACCAAGTTTTGTCAGGCTTTAGCCGAAGAAGGCATCGTTTGCACAGAAGATTGGCTCATTGAGGGAATTGGCCCCACACCCTACCTAGAGTCTTCTAGAGAAGCCGCAACATATGTGCCGCCAATAACATCTCGACAACTCAAAAAACAATCCCCCGATCTTTTGAAAACTCTCATCCAGGAAGAGATCGCTTTGTTTTGCGACCATAGTCAGCAAATTGGAAGAAAGGGCGTGGCCATTCAAATAACCGACGAGGCTATGGCTCCAGATTATGAAGTTGGAGAATTTATTGGCGCCCTAAACATCCCTTTGGACCAGATTCATCTTTTTCACCAAGTTATTTGTTTGGTTGAAGCATCCCCCAATCATTTTTTGGTCCGCCGTTTGTTGAAAGAAGGAGAGGCCTATATTCTCTTGGCAACAAATAAGGATTATCCCTTGATTCGCCTAGAGGAGATTGCAAGTTTGAGTGAAGTCGTCTGGCGACGACGAGGCTCTACAATTTAAGGCATTGACGGCGTTTTGTCGCAGGGAAGAAAAAGTTCAAACGTGATAAAATAAAAAGCATCAATAATTTTGATTTTATATAAAAAATGAAGGAAGCATTATGATAAACAATTACAAATCCCCGATATCACGTTTATCGATACTTGAATTTCTCTCGTCATCATATCCTTTGGATTCACTCAAGGATTTCTATCTTATTGGCTGCCAGCACTTGCTTCCATCGACCCTACTCATGTTACGATCATGTTTTGATAATGGCCTTCTACCTGAAAGAACGGCTTTAATTGGGAAATGCTATTCTAACAGTCCAACTGCACTAGCTCTAATGGAAGAGGAAGGAATATATATTTGTCCCTCAAGTTCTCAATTTGACAGCCATCAATCCTACGATAATCAATTTCGAAAAAACATGTCAGAGTTTTTTCAAAACGTTGTTACCAGATTAAAGATCCCCCAACATGCAAAACTAATTGTTTTGGATGACGGCGGTGAACTTATTTCTATTGTTAATAGTTGCGCTACAATGTTTAGACAGGTTATAGGCGTTGAACAAACATCTGCTGGGTATCATAAACTAGCTAAGCTTAAGTTGAATATTCCCATTATTAATGTTGCGCGGTGTTCCCTAAAATTAATAGGTGAATCCCCTGCAGTTAGTGAAGCTCAAATTCAACATATCACACGAGCTATTAATAATCTGGGGATTGTCCCAAAAAGAATTCTCATAGCTGGCAATGGAGCTCTCGGTAAATACCTAACGCAGGCACTTCGGCTTCGTTATGATGTCGTTTGTTATGATAAGATACCTCATTTGAGCGAAATTCATAAGGAAGACCTCGATGTTTCTTCTTTTGATATGATCATTGGCGCTACGGGAAACAGAATTATGACCTCTGAGCACATTTCAAATTTAAAAGAAGGTGTTGTCCTGGTAAGTGCATCTTCCTCTGATCGTGAGTTTGATGCTTCCTATTTTAGGAAAAAGATTGAAAAGAATGATAATTGCCATGAAGATATATTTGTTGATGGCATACATTTATTAAACTGTGGCTTCCCTGTAAACTTTCAAGGAGCTGATGAAGATAGTATTCCTTTAGAAAAGATCCAGTTGACAATAGCCCTCATGTTTTGTTCAATATTTAAAGGGGTTGTTGAAACAAACTCCAAAGGCCTCCTGGATCTTGATTATCCTCAAAGATCTGTTCTCTATCAATTAAGTCAAGGCCAACTCTTACAAAACAAATTGGAAAAGCTTAGTTTGTTGAACTGTTCATAGAATAAAAGGAGCTTTTATGTTGAGGAATTACTGCTTAAATCTATGGGCTCGGATCAACCAAAAAGCCACAAATTCTGAAACATATTTAACCAATCTGGGTTATTTTATTATTGTCACCTTCCCTATGTTTTATCTTATGAACAAATATATTATCGGGATACATGGCTATGAAAGCTTATTTCTAAGACTAAGTATAGGGTTTCTAGGTTTGGCCCTTGTAACAATAAAGTACTTTCCTAACTCCTTTAAAAAATTAATGCCCATCGTTTTATACAGCACTCTGCTTTATGCATTTCCTTTTTTCTTTTTCTTTATGCTTTTTAACAATCCTGATTCCACTATGTGGAAAGTTAATGTTCTAAGCGGGTTATTTTTCTTGTCATTCTTTCTAAGTTGGAAAGAATACCTCGCATTTTCTGTCGTAGGATTTTTTCTAGCTTGGTTTGTCTTTTATCTGACATCAACGGATGGACAATTGCCACCAGATATTATCCCTTTAGTTATAACTTATATGAATCCGGTAATATATATTGCCCTCTTCTCTAACAAGAAAGATCATATTAACCAAGAAAGACTAATAGCGATGAAATCCCTTGCGGGAACGATTGCTCATGAAATGCGAACACCATTTTTGGGAATTCGGGCTAGTGTTGGAGGTATTCAAAAGTTTCTACCTCCTCTCATTGAGGGATATCATAAAGCAAAGGATGCACAATTAGACATCAACCCCATCTCCGAAAAAAATCTACACCAGTTAACAGAAACGCCTGAAAATTTGACTAAAATAACCCAAAGTGCTTCTATGGTTATTGATATGCTTCTGATGACGTTGAAGGATGATTCCTTTACTGACAAAAATTTTGAGACCTGTTTCATCGGAAAATGCGTTACAGACATGTTTCATGATTATCCGTTAACAAGCGAACAGAAAGCCTTGATATCTTGGAAAGACACTCCGGACTTCTCTTTTTATGGCAACAAGCTCCTCATGAAACATGTTTTGTTTAATCTCTTAAAAAATGCTCTTTATTACGTCAAAGCAGCAAATAAGGGGGACGTTTCTTTATGGACTGAGACAACCTCGAGTGGCAACTATTTGTATTTTAAGGATACAGGGAAGGGGATGCCTTCTTCCATGGTTACGCATATATTTGATCGGTTTTATAGCCACACCCAACATGGAACTGGAATTGGGTTAGCATTCTGCAAGTCTGTCATGGAGAGTTTTGGAGGAACCATACTTTGCGAATCAAAAGAAGGGGAATATACGACTTTCATCTTGAAGTTTCCTATTTCCATGAAGGCAGAATAGATAAAAGTTTACCGATATGGGCAATTTCATTTTTTGACTTTTTTGTGAGTTAATGACATGAATTTTAATTAAGAGTCTATGTTTGCACAATACAATTGATAAGCAATATTTAAAGGAGTAATTCATGAATACTATCCCTGTTTGTATGTTCCCAACCAAAGTAATAATGATCGATGATGACATTGCATTATTAAAGGATCTTGAACTTTATCTTGATGATTCCAGATTCACTTATCAATTCTATAATAGCCCCCATCAAGCATTAACTTACTTAAACGAAGGTTATAATCCGGATTCATTCGAGAAACGACTCGTATGCCAACCAGATGAGGATAAATGGCAACACGCAAAGCTAGATGTTAACATTTATGACCTATTGAAGGAAATTTATAACCCGAGACGATTCGAGAGTATATCAACGATTATCGTAGATTATGCCATGCCTGGTATAAATGGATTGGAACTTTGCGAGAAAATTACAGACCCTTCAATTCAGAAAATTCTTCTGACAGGAGAGGGAGATGAGCAACTGGCGATTCAAGCATTTAATAAGGGGATTATACATCGATATATCAGAAAGCAAGATCCTGACATCCTTAACATCTTAAATCAAAGCCTTTTTGAAACTCAGCGTGCTTACTTTACAAAAGTTTCTCAACTCATGTTAGACGTTGCCACTTTTAGCACCAAGAAGAACTGCCTAAATGATCCTGTGTTTATTGATTTCTTTGATAAAATCATTAAAGAGAAAAACATCACTGAGTACTATTTATTTGAAACTACAGGGAATTTTCTGCTTCTGGATGACAAATCAAACGCCCATGGTCTTTTTACCTACACCAAAGATCAACTCAACATGTGGCATGAAGATTTACCAGAGGGTGAAGCGGCTCCTCAAACCCTCTTAAATGACTTAAAAAGCTATAAAAAGATGATTTGTTTTCATGATAAAAATACCATCACCATTCCTGCAGGCTCCCAGTGGGAAAAGTATGCCTATCCTCTTCAAACATTAGAAGGCGGATTCGAGACGTACCACATTGCCTGCGCTCCGAATATGCTCGACATAGAAACAAACAAAGTTTGCACATTTCAAGACTTTATAAAGGGGTATCAGAAGGATTCGGCAGCAGTAAGTAAATAAGCACTTTTTAATATCTTTTGCATAAGTTTGGCTAAATGTAATAAAGGAGCAAACACATGATAATAATTAAAAAAACACACCTATTTTTTATATCTTCGTTGCTAGCTATGAGTAACCATGTAAATGCAGCAGAGCTAGCTGCTTCTGAACAATCCTATCCGAAAATGGGAAATCTATATTTGCCACTACCGGCAGGGGCATTGGGTGTATACCGACAGGGAAATCAATTAATCATACCATATGAGGATTCAAGGGGAGCAATAGGAATGGATGTACGGGAAATCCCTCAAGGATCTCAGGCACTTTTCCCAAACTATATTGGATTACAAGGAGCAACTGTGCTTTTTGAAAGTTCAGATTCACCAAGGATGCGTGATCCGGCCATTCGGCACCACAGTTCTCAAACAGTTAAGATTAAGGCAAAAGATCTACAAGTGCAGCTCTTACAGGTTGAATTTCCTGAATATCTCTTTAAATTTAATTACTTAGATTTGTCAAATTTCAACTTATCAGCTTCATGTCTCACTGATTTTCTCAGCCAAGCAGATTTAAGTAATATAAGAGAAATTGATGTGTCTTGCCCGCCCGAACACGCATCTTTATATAATGCCAATGATTTCCTTGCAAAATTATTTGCAAATAATACGTTACGGAGTTTAACAACCATTGATGCAAGTGGTAGTAACATCAGTAAAGCCACACTAGAAATGTTGAGAACTAAAAGTAATTTACGGGAACCATTAATTAGGGATACCTGGAAATTAGATGAGTCTTATGGTAAAAAAGTTGCCCCTGTCGAAATAAAAATTGTAAATACACCTATTGCTAGTTTACAAAGAGCAGAAAAAAAACAACTGCAAGTTCCTGGTGAAAGCCGGTTTAGTATTCTGTACCGATCTAGTGATTATTTCCCAGGGTCAGCCGCGCATTTGCAGTTGTTATTAAAATGATTGGTATAGTTTCTAGAAGCTAGAATTCATATTAATTTCTTAAAGAACACCCAATTAGTTAAGGTTGATGTAGGATAGAAAATACATTTTGAGGTCCCTCTTGGACATAGCCCATCTGCACCAAATCACACAGAAGCAGATCAAGGTCTTTGGAGCTTCTGAACTTGGATTCCTGCCCTTTATTGGCAATAATTTTCTAAATGTCGCCTTGTTGCGCTGTCGCATTGAATTTGAGGTGTAATTTTACTCTTTAAGGGAAAATTGCAAGTCTTGAAAAAGGAACAGGATGTAGATGAGGGGTGCATTAAAAGAGAAAAATATTTTGCACTTCAACCCTGTTTTTGCGGCACCAGTGCGGCACTGGGCTTTTTTCGTCTTTTCTGGAAACCTCTGTAAGCCTTGATATGATTGGTTGCGGGGGCTGGATTTGAACCAACGACCTTCAGGTTATGAGCCTGACGAGCTACCGGGCTGCTCTACCCCGCGATAGGTAAAAACGTGAGGGCATGCCTCAAATCTTAAAGTTAGATTATTATGCTTATTTAGGGATTATTGCAAGATAAATATGCGTCCCTCCTTGCATTTCTTTTCTGGACGTGTGAAATACAATATGTCAAAGTCAGGAAAATAAGGAATGAGGGTTACTTTGACACAGCCACGCCCCGATATGATTGAAATTGTTCGCTTTGACCAGGTTGGCCTTCGGTATCCTGGCGCTCAAGTGCTGCAAAATTTGAGCTTTTCCTTGAAGATTGGATCCTTCCATTTCTTGACCGGGGTCAGTGGCGCCGGAAAAACGTCTCTCCTAAAGCTCATTTATCGGGGCATTTTACCCACTCACGGCACAGTGCGCGTATTTGGCAAAGACATCACCCGAATCAACGCATCAGCTCTTCCCATCTTTCGCCAACGCATCGGACTTGTCCTTCAAGATTGTCGCCTTCTGCCCCATTTAAGCATTGTCGATAACGTCGCCCTTGCGCTCACGATCACCGGTGTCAAACTCAACCAAGCGCGTGGACAAGCTGTTGAGTTGCTGCAGTGGGCAGGCCTTGGAAATCATTTAAAACAAAACCCCACAACCCTTTCGGATGGTCAAAAACAACGCGTGGCCATCGCCCGTGCTGTGATCACCCGCCCCCTCATTTTGCTCGCGGACGAGCCAACAGGCCATTTGGATCACGAAGCCGCCACGAGACTTGTACATCTGTTTCAAGAATTGAATCGAATTGGAACAACCATTCTACTCGCAACCCATAGCCGTGCGCTTGTTGCAGAATTTCCTTATGAAGAGTTGCATCTCTATCAAGGCCAACTGATCGCCAATCGTCAACCCCCCCCTCCACAGGCCAGAAGTATCTATGCGTAAACCCCCTCCCCAAACCATTGATGATATCCCGGTCGGGCAAGATGTAGGTAGTCGTTATGTATGCTGGATTGTGGGGCTCATGGTGTTTTTATTGAGTCTTGTTTTTGCCGGCGCTGTCTCCATTTCCTCGTCCTTGAATCAATGGAATTTAGGAAATACCAGCCGGCTGACCATCGAGCTTCCATTACATGGCGTTCAAGATCCGGAGACCATGATTGAAAATGTTTTGGCAACGTTGCAAAGAACCCCTGGCATCGCAAGCGTCAAACTGGTCAACAATCAAGAAGTCTTAAAATTGCTTCAACCTTGGGTTGGCCAAATCAATCTGCTTCAGGATTTGACCCTCCCCGCTTTAATTGATGTGGATATGAAACCGAATGTCGTTGCAAATGTGGGAGAAATAACAGAAACCCTCCATCAGATTTCTCCCGCCATTCGCATTGAAGAGCATACCCAATGGCAACACACCCTTGAGAAGTTGCGCCTTTCTTTAGAAGCGATGGCCTATCTGTTTATCAGTTTGATTGGCGCAACGGTGATGGTCACCATTACACTCATTACCCGCTCGTCACTTGCCACCCACTCCAGCATTATTGACGTCTTAAGATTGGTCGGTGCGAACAATGGTTATATTGCGCGTAAATTCCAACGGCGTGCCTTTTGGCTCGCCTTAAAAGGCGGCGCCTGGGGGGTTGCTATTGCCATCCCGACGATTCTTTTTCTGAATGGGTTAAGCTTGCGCTTGGGCGTCTCAGAGGCCTTAAAACCAAATTTAAGTATTACACTCTTGATTGCGATTTTGGTGCTGCCCTTTATTGTTGGAGGGATCAGCTTTATGGCAGCACGCTTCTCTGTTCTTAGAACTTTAGCACGATTGGGGTAAAGAATTTGGGGCGTTTGATTCATCGAATTCTTCAAGTCATCTTCCTCCTCCTCCTTTTCTGGATGGGAGGTTTTGGTGTTTTTATCTTTGCCATTCCAAGACATGTCGAAGATAACCATACCAATACCCAAGCTATCGTGGTTCTAACGGGGGGACGTGAGCGTTTAAAGACGGGATACCAACTGCTCAAAGACAACCGCGCTCACATGATTTTTATCTCTGGTGTTCATCCTGAGGAAAATTTAAAGTCCCTTTTCAAACTCCTCGAGACCTCTGGCGTGATTGCTCGCGAAGAGCGTAAACCCTTAACTCCGGTAACTCACCTTGGGTTTGACGCTGAGAACACGAAAGAAAATGCCGAAGAAACGGCAGCATGGGTCAAGAAAAATAAGGTCACGTCACTTCGTCTGGTCACTGCTGCTTATCATATGCCACGAAGTTTGCTGGAGCTTCATCGTTTGCTCCCCCAAACCACAATTATTCCCCATCCTGTCTTCCCCAATGGGTTTACACCATTGCGCTGGTGGCGTTATGAGGGGGCGTTTTCTCTGATTTTTTCCGAGTATAATAAGTTTTTGTGGGCCTTTATGAGAATGCATGTGCCCTTCGAAACACATCCCTTAACGAGTGAGAGGGAGCCTCTTATGAACCAAATTTATAAAATTTTGACTCGCGAAGAGTGGCAGAAGTTTCAAAAGGAGGGGGTGTTTTATGGCAGCTCTCTCGACCTCAAGGATGGCTTTATGCATTGCGCTCTAGAAGACCAATATCCAAAAATTCGAGAGAAGTTTTTGAAGAATCAAAGCCCTGTAATTTTGCTGAGCATTGATCCAAAAAAGCTTCCCGAAGGCGCCTTGAAAATTGAAGCCAACAAACCAGGTGGCACGGAATATCCCCACCTGTATGGCTCCCTTCCCCTCGATGCAGTAATTTCTTGGAAAGCTATTTCATAGGGCTGTAAATTCCCCTTTACAAAAAATATGAACTAGTTAAATATGAGTCTTGCATGATGATTTTATAAAAATTTTATTTAACATTGAGGGGCCCATGAAAAAACTTCTGACTTCTTTACTTATTTTCTCTACAGTTCTTACCTTTGACATAAAAGCCTCAGATGAATTAAAAGCTCTACAAGAAACTGCGGTTGATCTAACAAGTTTGCAAGCTCTCGCAGATCAATCACCAAACAGTCCTCTCCAAGGCTATCTTTCCAATATAAAATTGTACAATGAAAAGAGGAGTCTTGAGCAACGAGCTGAAGATTTAAGCATGACTTTATGGGGAAATAAAGGGACTGAGGAAGATGGTTTACTATCAAATCTACCTGTAGACCCCTTTAAAAGAAAAGAAGTGTTAGTTCAAAGAATTAATGCTGCCAAAGAGTGGTGGATTAAACGCCTTGAGTTCTTTGTCGCAGAAAGCAATTTGAAGAAAGTTGCGACGGAAACCAATCTCACGAGTTTAAAACAACCTAAACTCTTAAAAGAATAAGTTTCTTAAAACCGCAGCAACTCATTAATCGCAGTTTTCGAACGCGTTTTCGCATCAACTTGTTTGACGATTACCGCACATGCTAAAGACGGTCGCGAGGCATCTAAAGCCGGCACTGTTCCTGGAACAACAACGGAATAGGGTGGCACGCGACCGTAAGTCACCTCGCCAGTTTCACGGTTAATAATTTTGGTCGAAGCGCCGATAAAGACACCCATAGAGATTACAGAACCTTCTTCAACAATGACACCCTCGGCGACTTCGCTACGCGCGCCAATGAAGCAATTGTCTTCAATGATGACAGGATTTGCTTGTAAAGGTTCAAGAACACCTCCGATCCCCACACCCCCAGAAATATGGCAGTTCTCGCCAATCTGAGCGCACGACCCGATCGTCACCCACGTATCAACCATGGTCCCAGCACCAACATAAGCTCCAACATTTATGAAACTGGGCATAAGAACAACGTTAGGGGCGATAAAAGCGGAATGACGGATGATGCTGCCGGGAACAGCGCGAAAGCCAGCACTTACAAAGTCATTTTCAGACCAGCCGCCACATTTCAAAGGAACTTTGTCGAACCAAGGGGCACCAGATGGCCCCCCTTCTATGACTTGCGACCCCTTCAGTCGAAACGACAACAGAATCGCTTTCTTAATCCACTGGTGCGTTTCCCAGCCATGGGCCCTTTTTGTTACCACACGGAGATGGCCTTGATCCAATAAGTTGAGCACATGATCTACTGCAGCCAGGATCTCTCCGCTCGTTTGGGGAGATAAATTTTCCCGATTCTCCCACGCAGTTTCGATGATGGATTGTTCAGCTGTCATGGTGATCATTCCTTATATTTGTTGGGGACTTCCAATCGCAAATTGAGCAACCTCTGCGCGCAATTCAGAAATCCCTAATTTTTTGACCGTACTCGTCAAACTGATTTTAGGGTAGGCTGCGGGATGTTTTTTCAAGGTTTCTTCAATTGAATTTTGAAGGTCGCGTAGAGGCGTCGGGGAAACCTTGTCAACTTTGGTAAGGACGATGCGATAGGACACGGCTGCAACATCAAGCATGCGCATCATTTCAAGATCATTTTCTTTCAACCCATGACGGCTATCCACCAACACATAGACCCGTGACAAGGTTGGGCGACCTTTCAGGTAAAGCTGGATCAGCTCGTTCCATTGGGCAATCGAGGTTTTTGAGGCTTTGGCATAGCCATACCCCGGCATGTCCACCAAGACCAAGCGATTGGCCAGCGAAAAGAAGTTAAGCTGTTGGGTGCGCCCCGGCGTGTGGGAAACGCGCGCAAGGGTTGTCCGACCGGTCAGAGCATTAATGAGGCTGGATTTCCCAACATTGGAGCGCCCCGCAAATGAAATTTCCGGCTGACCAAATTCAGGCAAGTCCGTCAATGAAGCTGCACCTCTCAGGAAGTCACATCCTTGTGCAAATAGCCAATTTCCCCACTCTAAAGCTTCCTGGTTAAACTCTTCTGACATTCGGTTAATCCTTTGGATTCCCTTGGGTGTTAACACATTTAGGGATTGAGGGTTAGGTATCAATGATCGGTAAGGCTGCTTTCACCTCTCCCCTTGTGGGAGAGGTAAAAAATACAGGTTCTCTTTCTTAACAAACATCGCCCATAAGCGAGGCAGTTAACGCACTCTTTTCGCCTCAAGGCGCATAATAGTCCACTGCTGACCCATGGACAAAACGTTGTTCCAGGCCCAATAAATGACCAACCCCGCTGGAAATGAAGCCAGAAGGAAAGTTAAGAAAAACGGCATGAGCATGAATGCTTTGGCTTGTGCTGGATCCGCAGGTTGTGGATTCAACTTTTGTTGCAAGAACATGGTCACACCCATAAGGATCGGCCAAGCACCAATCATCAACATTGACGGCGGCGTGAAAGGAAGCAGACCAAACAAGTTAACGACCGTTGTTGGATCGGGCGCAGACAAGTCTTGAATCCACCCATAGAAGGGAGCATGTCGCATTTCGAGTGTGACAAACAATACCTTATAGAGACAGAAAAATACTGGTGCTTGAATCAACATGGGCAAGCAGCCCGCTAACGGGTTGATCTTTTCCTTGCGATACAAATCCATCAACTCTTGATTCATGCGCAGTTTATCGTCCCCAAATCGCTTTTTCAAAGCTTCAATCTTGGGCTGAACCTGCTTCATGTGCGACATGGATCGGTAGGATTTATTAGCGAGTGGGAAGAACGCCACTTTGAACAAAACGGTCAATGCCAAGATTGCCAAGCCAAAATTACCCAAAAGGTTATGCAAATACTCTAATATGTAGAACAGCGGCTTGGTCAGGAAGTAGAACCAGCCGAAATCAACCGCCAGATCAAACTTATCAAACCCGAGTTTGGCTTCATAATCATCCAATACTCTTAAGATTTTGGCACCTGCAAAGAAGTGGTGCTTTATCTCAACGCCAACGCCCGGTTTCACCTCAAGCACAGGGCCTAAGACTTGTGTTTGATACTGATCTTGTCCCTCAATGGTTTGGCCCTTAAATACTACTTTCTCGGTCGTTTTTTGGTTTGGAATCAGGGCTGCCAGCCAGTATTTATCTGTAATACCAACCCATCCCCCGGTAGATGTTTCTTCAATCGTTCCTTTTTCCTTGAGCTTGGAATAGGTTAATTCGGTCAGCTTTCCGTTCAAAACGCCGATGGGACCTTCATGTAAGATAAAGAACCCACCCACTTCTGGTGTTTCTAAACGATTGATTTGTCCAAAAGAACTTAAAGAAACTGACGTTTCTTTGGTATTGGTAATTTTGTCCGTCACCGTGAACATATATTTGTCGTCAACCGTTATGGTGCGCTCAAACTTCAAGCCATCCCCATTGTCCCATTCCAAGACGACCGGCGAATCTTGAGTCAAGGCCGTAGCCTTGGTTTTCCAAACGCTTGTGGCATCCGGGAGTTTGATGGATGATTCTTTGGCAATCCACCCAAAATTCGCAAAATAGGCCCCTTTCGTTCCTTCCGGAGACAGAAGCGTAATGGGGGGGCTGGATTTGTCCGTTGTTTCATGATAATTCAACAACATCAAGTCATCCAAGAGGCAGCCTTTTAAATTGATAGATCCTTTCAAAACGCCTGTCTTAATTGCTAAGCGCGGATTTAAGGCAAGGGCTTCTTTCGGTGGCAGATTTGTCTTAACGACTGGCAGGGCTGTGCCTGAAGGACTGGCGGGACTTTCCCCTTTCACTTGAACAGTCGCTTCTGCTTGACGATTCAGGGCTTCGACCTTTGGGCGTTCATAAAAATAATTAAATCCAAGCCAAATGAAGATGGCGAGGGTTCCAGCAAGGATCAGATTTTTTTGTTCATTCATGTGATTTCTCTACTCGTATTATTTTAAAGAAGACCCTAGATAAGGTGCGGCATGGGAGGATTTGGTGTTTTCGTTTTGAAGCGGGGTTGGAACTGGATCGTATCCCCACTCACTATTAAGAGGATGACATCGAAATACTCGCTTAACGGCCATCCAACTGCCGCGGCGCAAGCCATGATGCTCAATGGCATGAATA
This sequence comes from Alphaproteobacteria bacterium, assembly GCA_019746225.1. Classification (NCBI taxonomy): domain Bacteria; kingdom Pseudomonadati; phylum Pseudomonadota; class Alphaproteobacteria; species Alphaproteobacteria bacterium. The sequence continues at coordinate 59,817 of JAIESE010000001.1, forward strand.
GCATAGCGGGAGCACGTTGGATCAAACCGACAACGGGGAGGTAAAAACGGCGAAATGAGACGGCGATAGCCATATAATGAGAAGACAACAAGACGTTTAATCATGTGGTTGGTATTTCCAAACGGTTGAGAGCTTGATGAAAATCCCGAAGAAGAGCCGCAAAAGGCGCCGTTACCGTTGAGGTGCGGGCAATTAAGACAATATCTTCTTCAGAAAACTTGAAATGTGGACATACGGCTTCGACAACAGCCCGCAAACGACGACGCGCTCGGTTGCGTTTCACAGCGTTTCCCACTTTTCGACTGGATGTATAACCAACACGTAAAAGAGGCAAGTCTTCGCCGCTCTTATCGACTTTGGAACGCTCAGCAAGCTGAACAATCATTGTTGGCATTACAACCTTCCGTTGAAAAGCGGCAACTCGCAAAAAATCCGATCGCTTCTTTAAGCGCGGAATCATTGACATTGAGGTGCCTTACTAATTGATTTTAGGCCGACAGGCGCTTGCGCCCTTTTGCCCGACGAGCGTTGATAATCCGACGACCGTTTGCCGTGGCCATACGTGCACGAAAGCCATGTCGGCGTTTACGTACGAGATTGCTTGGTTGAAATGTTCTTTTCACGATACTATTCCTCTTAAATGCATTTCTAATTGTATAGCCCGCTCATGGACGGTCGTCAAGACTTTTAATGGAGATGACTCTCCCTTGCAGCAGATTAAAGAGACAACGCTCATGACTTTTAGTTCTTTTTATACGCTTCTCGCAAAAGTAAACCCAATTTTAATAGAAAAGCAATTATTGTAGCATTATAAGAAATGCAATTCAGTAGTTAAAGGAGTTTAATTCGTGAAATATTTAAGATGTATTTTATGCGTTTTATCTTTACTTTTTCTTTATTGCATTGAAAACAAAGCTGAAGCTATGGATACAGAGTCTTTGGGTCCTCGCTCACAGCGTGATGTGCTCAAAGAGATGACGGACCCTTTTACTGACCCTCATAACTTTGAGGAAGTTGATCTGAGGGATCCACCCCAAACACGCCAACCACCCCCTCCCCTAATTACCTCATCTAAGAAGGGAGGAAGTAAAACCAGCGGTCCAATACCCATCCCTGGATCTGGAGATAAAGGGTCGAACACCCGACCAGGGTCAAGGCGGGCGTCTAAAATTTTGAGTTCTCTGTCTTCAACCGTAACAGGAAGCGCCACCCCCATAAGGGGAAGTAGTCCCAACGATAATAGTGAAGGGCCACCCGTAATGAAAGTCAGTCCCATGTCTTTACTTGGTCAATCTGCTTCCATCAGCGCACGAATTGGCACTTCTACACCCAATCAATCCTCCACCTCATCCGGATCTCTTAAAAACCTTTCTCCAAGACGAGACTCTGTATCATCACGAACAGGATCAAGTACCCCCCTCAAAGTAAGACGCGCCTCAACCCCGGCAGCTTTAGTGAGAGAGGGATCCCTGGAAGATCAAGTAGAAAGCGCCAACTCGGCGTCTCTCTCTGGGTTGACAACACCGCGGGGACGCGGCCCTTCTTTCACAACGAAGAGTGGAGAAACAGCAGGTGAAAAATTCATGAAATCACCTCGCGTCTATTCTGAATTCGCAGGAAGTGGCGTCAATACCCCAACCGTTCAACCAAGGAGTCCTCGCAGAGATTCTCCTTTCGTGGCGGGACAAACCGTAACTGATTTTAGGCCCCATGAGGTTCATGAGCAGACCTCTCTGTCCGATGAAGATACCGATACGCAAAGCGTACGCCCTCGAGATCTTCTTGCAAGTTTAGACGAAGCAACAAGAGAGGGACATTTTAAGGGGCGGATTGAACTTGACCTCATTGAAAGAAAACCTATCACCAGCCTCGAAGAATTAGGTGTTAATGAAGCACAGTTAAAAGAAAATCGGTTTTTTCGGGAAGAGTTTTTTTCAAAGTTGGTCTGTGGTGGTTTGGATCTAGATCTTCAAAAGGCTTTGTTTGCCATACTGCAATCATGCGACCACGTCATATTTGTTCTCAATTCTTGCAAAGCCTTTAAACCAAGAATATTTTTCGACGAATTTACGCTTGTGAATACAACTGAACTGCGTTTACGAGGGATTCCTCAAGTAACGCAAGAAATGGTCACTGAACTAAACAATCGTCGCCATTGTCCATTCCTTCTGACTTTGGACCTGTCTTTTTGTGATTGCCTTACCAGTTTCAAAGGCGATTTCCCAACCCTCGTGTTCTTAGAGTTGAATTGTTGTTCTAATCTCACGGATATTGAATTTCAACCAAAAAGAGTTATTTTGGAAAGCAGAAGTGATGACCCTTATCCTGGAAATGCTCTTGAAATTCTCCATATCAGGGAGAATGAACTTCTGCGTAAACTAATCCTTAGAAGTAAAACTCTAAAATCAATAGACATGTATTTTACGGTTGGCATAACCGATTCTATTCTCGAGAAGGTAGCCTCACAATGTCCCAGCCTAGAAACCATAGCTTGTGACAAGTGTCCACAACTTGCCTACCCTATCCTTCGCAAGACAGCACCTTTACTCAAACAAAGCTCACTTGACGAGGAAACTTTGGGACTTCTTTCTACAAATATGGACCGTCAGAAGGAATTCTCGTTAACTTTAGGCCGAATCCATAATCTCCCACCAGAAGCCCTTTTGCAGCTTTCCTTCCTCACAACCTTAAATTTACCAGGAAGCCATATCACGGATGAGATCGCTCTCATATTGTCACAACATCATGCAATCACTGATCTCAATCTTTCCAACAATGGCATTACCTCAACTGGCGCCCAAGCGTTGTTTCAAAATGCTTCTTTCTTTATAGTAGACCTATCCAACAACAATATTAGAAGAATAGGGAATTTTGGGGAGGAATCAGTTATCAACACTCTCAACGTATCAGGAAACAAAATCGACGATGATGGGCTTGAAGGGTTCGGGACAGTCTCGAAAGTCACGTACTTAAATTTATCAAATAATATGATTCAAAACCCAAAACCCTTATGGTCCAATAAACAAATCAGAGAATTAGACATAAGTAACAATAGAGTTGGTGATGCTGGTGCTCAAACTTTATCAACGGGAGACTTCCATTTACTAAATTTATCGGATAATCAAGTAGGGCCTGAGGGCGCCAAGTTCTTAGGCCAAGGTTCTAAAAAACTCCAAACTCTCATATTAAGAAACAACAAGGTCACCAAATATGGCGCCGGGTGGTTTGAACGCAACACCAACATCCTGTTCCTCGACCTAGACAATAATGCTATTGAAGACTTTGGGACTGCTCAAATCGCCAGAAACAGAACCCTCACCAAGTTATTTTTAAGAAGAAATGGCATCACAAGCTTAGGGGTAAGAGAGTTTGAGCTTAACACAGTGCTCCAAATCTTGACCTTAGGATCAAATAACATAGATGATGATGGGGCAGATCCCTTGTCAAGGAACACGACTCTTCAACTTTTAGATCTCAGCAATAACAAGCTCACGAGCTCTGGGGCCAACAAGTTTGTGCTGAACACAAGCTTGAAAACCCTTGTTCTGCAAAATAATAATCTGGATGAAGAGGCTGTCATCATGTTAGCTGGGAACCCGTCTCTTCGATTCTTATATTTATCCGGGAATAGAAATATCAAACCCAATCACGCCAAACACTTAACCAAATCTGCAAACAAAAACCTCCAAGAAGCAAAACTTGTCTTAGCGGGGGTCTTTGACGGTACCAAGATTGGGTTGGATTGACTCAAATGAAGACCTTACCATACATTCTGTTCATTGCCCTCATCTTCTCTCTAAATATCATGGAGGGTAGCTGCATGGAGGGGATTGATCTTGAAAGTCTCGGCTTTGTGATAGAAAATAAACCCCCGCCTCGTAAAAATAAACCATCAAGATTAAGTCTACAAAGCGGCTTTGAGGATTGGCACTCAGGGGATGAAGAAATTCCTAAAGGTTATTTTGATGACAAGGGACACCCTGGACAATTGATGAAGAATGGGGATCCAGCAAGCGAAGCCGTTTATGATTCCAAAGACTATTCTAGTGGCGTTGAAATCGAAGTTACCTCAGAAGATACAATTGCAGGGGAACAACTCCTAGGGGATGTTCAAGGGGATGTTCAAGGGGATGTTCAAGAAGAGGAAGTTTGGGTCGGGGTTTCCTTCCTTGATGATGAAGCTGTGGGTACTCGCCCTCCAACCCCTGACCAGAAGGCAGACGCCCCCCTTACGGACATCGAAGATTTGGGTTTGATTAATGAGGACATTCAAACGAAACCGACTGCATTGGAAGAGTTTTTCAAGGGATTTAACTGGCAACAACCAAAGGATAGCAAAGGGAGATTAAGAGCCTTAAGCCCTGAACTCCGAACGAAAATGATCGGTATTTTACAAGGCCAATACACGAATCAGTTGAGCTTAAACTATTGCGATACTCTTGACCCAAAGCTGTTTCGTCAATTTCACATCAGATATATAACTCACCTCACCCTCCAAGGATGCCCCTGGGTTAACGGCAAAATGGTTGCTGAATTACCTGAGCAATGCACGGGTCTCTACTACTTTGATGGCTCCCGTTGTTATAATTTAGAGAGATTTGCAGGGAAATTTTCCACCTTGAGAACCCTAAAGCTCAATGGCTGTTTCACCTTAAAGGAAGTAACGGTAAAAGCAGAAAAACCCCCCGTGGAGCTTATGAGAAAGCAAAGGCGGCTACTCTCTATTAAATACAAAAGGAAGAAGGATAACATGGAACTGGAGAGCGCCCGGGAGGAGTATGGTCTCAAACACGTCGAACTGAAAGAAAATGGAGCCTTAGAAAAATTTTCATTAGAGACCAATTCTTTAAGAACAGCTCTATTTGATTACACCCCTCTCGTCGCCGATCCAATACTCGACACCTTTGCAAAAACATGCCCAGATCTTGAAACGCTTTCCTGCGATAAATGCCCTGGCGTGGCCCACCCTGACCTTCGCAAATTATTTCCCCGCCTCGTTCAGTCTTCACTTGGCAATAATCTCGGAGAAGTCCTCAACAGACTTCAGAATGGAAAACTATTCTATTTAGCATTTTCTCATCTCATGCCGCCTGCGATCAGGTCTCTTCCAATTTTTACGGGCCTCACTACTTTGATTGTTGAAAACAGTCACATGTCAGATGAAGGAGCGACGCTCATCTCAACACTGCCAGACCTTAATGAAGTGGATCTATCTAACAACAGCATAGGACCCGAGGGTGCTCGCAGCTTGTTTCGGCATTCCAAAATCACTGTTCTGACCTTAAATGGAAACAATGTCGGTAACCAAGGACTCTTATGGTTTAATCCGAATGTAACCATTCGCACCCTTAGTGTCGCAAGAAACGGTATTGGTAATGAGGGATTGTATGGACTGCTTGCCTCTCAAATAGAGGATATAGACCTATCCTCCAACCAGATCACTGACGTTGGGGCGAATATTCTAAGACATATGGCCGTCGTCAACACCTTAAACCTATCCCATAATCGTATTGGAGATAGTGGGGCTTGCGGGATATCAAAAATGCCCCATTTGCGTCACCTCATCCTGAAAAACTGCCAAATCGAGCCTGAGGGGGCCTGCTGGTTTAATCAATGTGCTAAACTTATTTTCCTTGATTTACGAAATAATAATGCCGGTGACAATGGCGCACTCGCGATCTCAAGAAGCAATAGCATCGTCTCCCTTGATCTTGGGCGGAATGGCGTCACATCAAAAGGGGTTTCTCAACTAAGTGCTAAATTAAAATTCCTAAGGCTAAAGCATAATATGATCGATGATGAGGGGGCGAAAATACTGGCTGGAAACGAAACCCTGAATGCTCTATCTCTGGGTGACAACCCAATTGGAGAAGGGGGATATCTTGCTTTCAAAACATCTCCTAACGACAACTTGAGAATGCTCTATAAACACCAGAAACAAGAAAATACTCTCGAGGCACTTGGTAACGAATAAACACCAAAACGTCAGGAGAAATCCTTGACAGGGGCGTGAAAATGCGGTAGGTATGGTTAAATTAATTTTTTAAGGACTTTCTGTTATGAAAATCGCAAACTCTCTCAAAACATTGAAATCCCGCCATAAGGCGTGCAAAATCGTTCGTCGTCGCGGACGGGTTTATGTTATTAACAAGCAAGCGCCGCGCTTTAAAGCCCGCCAAGGTTAATAAATAAAGGGTAGTATAAACATCTACCCTTTTCACTCCTCTTTATCCTTTACTTATTTTTATTCAACCTCTTGTATTTTATACCTTTCTCCTGATACCCTTAAATTAATTATAATTTTATTGTATTGAGAACTTTATGACTCTCGTCGGCCTCTCCTTTCTTGCAGGTGCCTTTACCCTTTTCAATCCTTGTGCTTTCCCTTTGATTCCAGTCCTCATTTCCAGCACATGGCAACGCCACCGGTCAGGTCCTCTTGCCTTAATCGTTGGTCTTTGCCTTACCTTCACAATTATGGGGTTTGCTCTTGCCACTACCCATACGGTTGTCGGGATTGAAATTAAGAAGCTGCGTCTCATTTCGGTCCTTCTTCTCCTCATCATTGGAATCGTCTTGAGCCAACAATCCCTCCAAATTTTCTTATTGAAGCATGGCAAACCTTTGGCTTTGAAAGCTCGAAAAACCTTCTATCCTCCCCATTTAAAAGAGCTTCCCCTTGAGAAGCTCGCCATTAACTTTCTCATTGGTGCCCTTATCGGATTTATTTGGTTTCCCTGCGCCGGCCCTACCCTATCCCTGGCCCTCACCTTAGCAGGAAGAGGGGACCATTTTGGTCAGGCTACCTTGTTGATGACGGTTTTTGCGTTGGGCGTGACGACCCCACTGTTAGGCCTCTCCTACCTATCCAAAAAATATTTAAAGAAGAAAAAGCTTCTAAAACGGGGATATTCGGGACGTAAATGGCTTGGATATTCACTAATTGTTATTAGTTTTTTGATATTAATTGGAAGTGACAAGGCCGTTGAGACTTGGTTAGTCAGCCACAGCCCTCAATGGCTCTTGAACCTGACGACGAAATACTAGGAGGCATGGATAATGGAGATGATTATATTTCTAAATGGTGTCGCAACATCTGGAAAAACATCTATTATCAACGAATTACAGAAGATTTCCCCCTCCCCTATTATGAAGCTTGGGGTCGATAACTTTTTGGATATGATGCCATCAGATTATTATGGATGGGGTGAAAAAGCAAAAGACGGTATCCAATTTGTTCGAGAAGAAGATGAAGGAGGCCCCATTACCCGTGTCTATAACGGGGATTTTGGACGCGCTGTTCTCCACACCATTCCTCCCGTTATTGCGAAGATGGCGTCTCGCGGCTTAAACATAGCCTGTGACGAGGTCATATTCCATGATTATTACTTAAAGGAATACACAAAAGCCTTCAAGGGCTTAAAAGCTTATTGCATTGGGATTCATTGCGATTTAGAAGAATTGATTCGTCGCGAACAAAAAAGGGGGGGGTACAGCCTTGGCCTTGGACGTGACCAAATCAATAGAGTTCATGGGCCCACTCGATTTTATGATCTTGAAATCAATACAACACATACGCCCTCCAAAGCATGTGCGCAGCAAATTCTTGAATTTATTCAAGCAAATCCTGACCCTCAAGGGTTCAAGAAACTCGAGGCCGCATTTGGTGTTTAAAGTTAATAGAGAATTATGTTCAAAAATCTCCTACTTTTTATGAATCAAACCTGGACAAACCCTGAGAATTATTTTCTAATGTAAATAGGGATGATAATGAAAATAAGGGCCCATCAATGGAGAACCTAACACACTCATGACCTACTTTAGATTATTAATTTGCTTAATTGTATTTGCTTGTCTCAATACGACTTTGTCTTTAACACGAAGGTATGCAGCTATTGTCATCGACGCTCACTCTGGCAAAGTTTTGGACGAAGAGGACGCCGATAAAACCTGCCATCCCGCCTCATTGACAAAAATGATGACCTTATACATGGTATTTGAAGCCCTAAAATCTGGCCGCATCACTATGAATACCCGAGTCCCTATATCTTCCCATGCTGCGCGCCAGAGTCCATCTAAATTGGGATTGCGCCCAGGATCGTCCGTTACCGTTGAAACCATCATAAAGGCCTTAACCACAAAATCAGCCAATGACTGTGCGGCAGCCATTGCAGAATACCTTGGGGGAAGTGAATCCAACTTCGCAAGTCAAATGACCCGCAAAGCACGCGCTCTCAAAATGCCTAACACAATTTTTAAAAATGCCTCCGGCTTGCCCAATCCCAACCAAATCACGACCGCTCGTGATATGGCAACGCTTGGTCGCTCTCTTTATCTGCACTTTCCCAAGGATTACCACCATTTTCGCCTCAAAGCTTTCCACTTTCGGGGCATCGTTCACCGAAATCATAACCATTTACTTAATCGTAATGGAAAAGACGCATTCAAAATCGATGGATTTAAAACGGGCTACATTGCCGCCTCTGGCTTCAATTTAGCCGCGTCTGCCGTCCTGACTGGAGAAGATAATAAACCTCGAAGACTCATTACTGTTGTTTTAGGGGGACCCAACCGCCACTGGCGGGATCGCCGCGTTCTAGAATTGTTTGATAGCAATTTTAGAAGGATCGGCATCGGACGTGGGGCGACAAAAGTCAGTATCGCAAAGGAAGACGATGAGGATGACTCAGAAGTAACTGAGTTTTTGAAAGAAGAAAGAGAAGCGCCCAAAAGTCCCCTTCGCCCGATCGCTGTGAGCTGGCCTCCGCCTTCTTCTCAACCGTCGGTTAAGAAAGCTAGCGCATCAGATTTGTGGGCTGTTCAAATGGGAACTTATAACTCCCGTGAAGAAGCTAGGCATATCGCAACAAAAGCTTTGCGAATCTTAAAGTCGGGGGAAGTTTCTACGCCGAAAGTATCCAAAGGCAGAAAATCGTCCTATGGAGCACGACTTTTCGGGATTTCACGGGAAGAAGCAACAACAGTGTGCAAAAGATATGCCCCTAAGGGCAAGGAATGCCGTGTTCTGGCGGCTAACTGAGACCTTTTAGACCTCTAGGCAACTTGCTCCACAACGGCAAGGTTCTGCTCTCTTGACTTCATTTTCAATAAGGAAATCAAGGACCGATTGGCCTCAGGCATGGGGTATTCATCCATATCTTCCGGCCTTACCCATTCAAGTCCACCTTGCCCTTCTCGAGCCGTAGGGATCCCTGTCCATCTTGAGCAAGTATACACCAACAAGATGATATGGAATTCACTGTAAGTCATACTCACAAAAGTATAGGGTTTAAAGGCAGTGGAACAAGCAACGACGCCGATTTCTTCATGCAATTCTCTCACCAAGGCCTGCTCAGGGGTCTCGCCCGCATCTATCTTTCCCCCAGGAACCTCCCAAAGAAAAGGCATTTTCTTATTCGCAGGTCGTTGGGCCAAGAGGTAACGCCCAGCCTCATCTTGCATCAGGGCGCCAACTACATAAATTACCGGTAGAGTCATGTGAATTCCTATAAAAAAAGCCCCCAAATAGTGGGGGCTTTATTAATTCTTGACAACGGTTAGGCTGCTGGTGCTGCCTTTGTCGTTTCAACTTTAGAAGCATCAACCTTTGGAGCGTCAGCTTTTGGGGCTTCCAGTGGCTTACCATCCATGCCAAAAAGCTCAATCTTTGCTTTGCCTTCAAACTCTTTAATCGCTTCTTTGGCAAACTTAGAACCAACGGCTGATTTCAACTCACCCTTAACGGCTTCAAACGGTGGGAATGTAGCCGCGCGCTTGTCTTTTACCATTAGGATATTGTAAGTTGTTACCTTCTTATTGGCATCACTTGGATCTGGCATCGATATTTCAACAACATTTTGCACGATTGTTGCTTTAGCAGCATTCTTAACTTTATCCCGGAATGCTTCAGGTAACTCGCCCAAACGAACATAGCCCAAGTTTCCATCTGGAATCTTGTTCATAGATTCTTTATTGGCAACTTCAGCAAACTTAGAGACACCTATTTTCTTCAACTCTTTCAACACATTTTCGGCCTTTGTTTTGTCCGTCAATGTAATCATGCTGATGTCATATTCATCTTCTTTTGGTGCAGATTTCTTCACGTCCTCATAAGCTTTTTTCAGCTCATCATCCGTTGCTCTCTTATCAATTTCTTTATCAAGGAACAACTTCTGCAAGACGCCCTTTTGACATTCACCAACCATTTTTTGGTAGTCAGGATCATTTTTAATGCCAGACTGTTCTGCGTAGTAAGAAATGATCTTCTCTGTCACAACACTCTTAAGAAGCAAAGGAAAAATATCTTTAAAGGGGGCGCTTTGAAGTTGAGGAGGCAACAATTTCAATTTGCCCTTTACTTCGCCGTAGGTAACTTCAAGTGTTTTGCCATCGACTACGGCTTTTCCAACAACCGTACTGTCAGCTGGTTCTGCAGCCGCAGGAGCTGCTGGCGCTTGAGATGTTGTATCTGTAGACGCAGCAGCCGCCCATAATGGCATCGGTACAGCTGAGACCAAGGCAAGGGATAATACTCCAACTCTGGAGGTGATTTTGGAAGAGATAAATGATTTCATGTAACCGATTTCCTTATAAATAAATGTAACAACTCAAAATTCAATGGTAACTGACTCTATTATAAGCCATAAAGATATTACTGAAAAGAGTGCTGAAACCCGCACAAACGTCAGGAAACAGGACAACCTTGGCAGCAAATACATATATGACTATACCAGGCAATTAAAAATTATATAACACAATGGCCCCATATCGGGCTATAACCATTGAGTCTTTTATAAAATAGAATTAGAATGAACGCAAGATGTCATGTGATCGCTGGAAACAGAGTCCTTAAAAATGTTATAAGGAAACACCCTGACTTTTGAGAATATAACAAAAATTAAATTGAGGCGAGTATGTTGGAAAAGGCTTTTAGAAAACTATTTGGTTCCGCCAATGACCGTATGGTTAAGAAAAATTTTAAGACGGCAGAGAAAATCAACGCCATTGAGGAGGAAGTTAAGAAGCTTTCTGATAAAGAATTGCGAGGCCAAACCGATTTGTTTCGGGAGCGTCTAAAGAATGGGGAAACCTTAGATGAACTTCTCGTCGAAGCCTTTGCCACCGTTCGGGAAGCAGCAATGCGCACGCTCGGACAGCGCCCTTTTGACGTTCAGCTCGTCGGAGGAATGGTTCTTCACGGGGGGATGATTACCGAAATGCGGACTGGCGAAGGAAAAACTCTTGTAGCAACCTTGCCCGTCTATCTCAATGCCTTGAGTGGAAAAGGTGTCCACGTCGTTACGATTAACGACTATTTGGCCCATCGCGACTCTAAGTGGATGGGTCAAATATATGAATTTTTGGGCCTAACCGTCGGATGTATTGTTCACGGCCTCACAGACGAACAACGTCGACAAGCCTATGGCGCCGATGTCACTTATGGAACAAACCACGAATTTGGGTTCGACTATTTGCGCGATAATATGAAATTTCGCTTGAGCGAAATGGTTCAACGCCCTTTCAATTACGCCATTGTGGACGAAGTCGACAGTATTCTTATTGACGAAGCCCGAACTCCCTTGATTATTTCCGGTTCTGCAGAAGATTCATCTGATCTGTACATGCAAATTGACAAGTTGCTTCCCTCCTTAATCGACACGGATTTTGAGAAGGATGAAAAACAACGCACCGTGACCTTGACAGAAGCAGGCGTTGAACATATCGAAGACCTTCTTCGCCAAAACGGTCTCCTTCAATATGGAGCAACTCTTTATGATGTTCATAACATTGGCCTTGTGCACCATGTGAACCAGGCTTTGCGCGCGCATAAGTTGTTTACGCGTGACGTCGATTACATCGTTAAGGACGACAAGGTCGTTATTATTGATGAATTTACGGGACGCATGATGGAAGGACGCCGGTATTCAGAAGGTTTACACCAAGCTTTAGAAGCCAAGGAAAAAGTGACCATTGAGATGGAAAACCAAACTTTGGCCTCCATCACCTATCAGAACTTCTTCCGTATGTACCCAAAATTGGCAGGCATGACCGGAACTGCAATGACCGATGCGCCTGAGTTTGATGAAATTTACAAACTCGCTACGGTTGAAATTCCAACAAACGTCCCCATTCAGCGCCTGGATTTTGATGATGAAGTTTATCTCACCGCCAAGGAAAAGTATAACTCTGTGGTCAAATTGATTCGCGAGTGTCAGGACCGAAAGCAACCTGTGTTGGTTGGAACAACCAGCATCGAAAAGTCAGAAGTCATGTCCACCCTGCTCACAAAAGAGAAGATCGCTCACCAAGTTTTGAACGCCCGTTATCATGATCAAGAGGCCTTCATTATTGCTGAAGCAGGATATCCAAGCGCAGTCACCATTGCCACAAACATGGCGGGACGCGGTACCGATATTAAGCTCGGTGGAAATCTGGACATGCGCATTGAACGGGAATTAGGAGAAATAACCGATCCTGAAGAACGGGAAAAGCGGATCTCTCAAATTCGCAAAGAAATTGAAAAAGCGCAGAAAATTGCCAAAGATGCTGGAGGACTCTATGTCATCGGCACGGAACGCCACGAAAGTCGTCGCGTTGACAATCAGCTGAGAGGACGGTCCGGTCGTCAAGGAGACCCCGGTGCCTCTAAGTTCTTTATTTCTCTCGAAGATGATTTGATGCGGATTTTCGGATCCGAACGTCTCGATAGCATGCTGCGCAAATTAGGTGTTCAAGAAGGTGAAGCCATCTCTCACTCCATGATCAGCAAGGCTTTGGCTCGTGCGCAGCAAAAAGTGGAAGCCCGCAACTTTGACATTCGTAAGCATTTGTTGAAATACGACGATGTCATGAATGACCAAAGAAAGATCATTTATGAGCAACGCCGTGAGTTGATGACTGAAGAAGATGCCAAAGAGCTCATCCACGAAATGCGCAGCGACGTTGTTGATGACATTGTAAAAATTCATATTCCAGAAAATGCACTTGCAGAACAATGGGACCTCAAAGGACTACAAACAGAATGTTTGCGTATTTTCAATTTGAATTTGCCAATTGAAAGTTGGGCGTCTGAAGAAGGTATTGCAGAATCTGAGCTTTATGCTCGGATTATAAAGGCCGTTGATGATGCTGCAGCCCAGAAGGAAGAGAAGTATGGCGAAGCATTGATGCGCTCAGCTGAACGGACACTCTTGTTGCAAACGCTCGACCGGTGCTGGAAAGAGAACCTGTTGATGCTGGACCACTTGCGCCAGGGGATCAATTTGCGCGCCTACGCCCAGAGCAATCCCCTCAACGAGTATAAGCGCGAAGCCTTTAACTTGTTCAAGGAGCTCTTGGTTCGAGTACGCGAAGAAGCAACGACGATCTTGTCTCACTTTTCTCTTCAAGACCCCAGCGAAGACGCCCTCGAGGATCTTCTGGAAGAAGCTGATTTCTCACGCTTTAAAGAAGAGACCCCCAATTGGCTTCAAGAAAATGAAGAGTTGGAGGTTCCCGGTGGCACGCCGATTTGGAATCCAACAACTATGGCTCCCAATACAGATTATTCAGCGGAACCGGTACGCACACGCCGTTCCGATCAATTTGATGAGGAAATTGATCCCAAAGACCCCACAACCTGGGGACGTGTCCAACGCAATGCCTTGTGCCCTTGCGGATCTGGGTCGAAATACAAGCATTGTCATGGCCAATTTACTGACGATGAATAGCTGACCTGGCAGATAGCCAGCGGTAAGGAGTTGATTGTGGAAGATATTAAGTCCGTTTGCGTCTACTGTGGGTCTTCTTCACGCTCAGAACTTGTCTATCAGAAAGCCGCCTTTGAGTTGGGCAAAGAGTTGGCAGCCGCCGGCATTCAGCTGGTTTATGGCGGAGGCCAATTGGGCCTTATGGGACTTGTCGCTGATGGCGTCATCAATAATGGCGGTCGCGCGATTGGCTTTATTACAAGAGATTTAGAACACATCGAAGGTGGCCACAGCAAGTTAAGTGAGCTTCACATCGTCGATACCATGCATACCCGAAAGCTAAAAATGTCTGAAAATGCGGACGCGTTCGTCATCCTGCCCGGTGGGTTTGGGACCCTTGACGAACTCTTTGAAATTCTGACCTGGCGTCAGCTGGAAATGCACGACAAACCCCTCATTATCGCCAATATTAATGGCTATTGGGACCCCTTAAAGGCCCTCATCCACAATGTGGTTGAGCATCGCTTTGCCCGGCCTTTGGACGAAAAGCTCCTACTCTTTGTTTCCACGGTTGAGGAAATCATTCCCCTCTTGCACCAACTCCCCGAACCATCCGTCGACGTCACCTCGAAGTATATTTGAGCGACCCTTATCTTTCAAAAATTGTGGAAACATCGAGAAGTTGTCTTTTGAATTTAACTTAATACTTGACGCTGAACCCCACGTCGGGCACATTTATTATCATTGCGGATGGGTGGCTGAGCGGTTGAAAGCACCGGTCTTGAAAACCGGCGAGGGCGCAAGCCCTTCGTGAGTTCGAATCTCACCCCATCCGCCATTGATTTTATTGAGTTATTTTGGATTTATAGTCAATAATAAAGCGCCACTTTTTACCCCTTATGAATTTGTATTTGTACCATATTTGTACCAGTAGCGCACCAAAGGCTATGGCAAATTTGGGTATAGTCTGAGATAAAGATATAAAACTAGCCCAAGAAGATCACCACAAACCTTCTTGTTTATAGAGGTAGCTAAAATTCTTTATTGAAGAATGGAGAAGATTCTCATGAAAGATAAATTTAAAGCATTAACAAATGATTTTGGCAAAGCGCTCATTAAAGAAACAAGAGATGAAACAATTTGCCAGGGTCATAAGCAAGTAGATGCTGCTACGGATGATTATTATACAGACATCTATAGCAAATTAGATTCTTTTAGTCCGGAGCAGCGTGATGTCGTAAAAGACATAGTTATAGATAGTATTGATAGGACACTGACAAATTTTTTGTGGGCAATGGACCAAAATGAAAGATTTGATATTATTGCTTACGAAGAAGATCGTTCAATCTTTTATAGCTTAAAAGATGTGAATGCAGGGCTTTATGATGAATACTATTATTTCGTTCAAGATTTTTCTAAATTTAAAATGATAGAACTAAAGGAATATGATGGTAAAACAATAGCCAAACAATTACCTGATGAACGTATTATGGCTTTGTTCGATGAAAATAAACCGGAAGCCGCAAAGCGTGAATTTGTAAAAATCATGAATAAAAAGGCGGAGTTTGATGTTTTAAAAGATCGGGTACCACTTATGCCACAGCATATTGTTGAGTCCTTAATTGAAATGACGCTATCTCATTCCTCTTTCCATAAGGAACAATGTGATGAATTAAGAAAATTAATAATCTGAAAAGGATAAAAAAGCATTTGCTTTTTAAGCGGTTTATATTAGGTAGATAGATCAACTTCATCCCAATCGTTTGTTGGATAAAAAATCCACTCAAGTGCTCTTCTGCGCGATTGAATAATTCCAAAATCAAAATCTTTCGTGTCTTCTCTGCATAAACCCGCATCACGAACGTACCAATGCGCTCTATAGTATAAATCTAGCATTTTATAGAGCTGGCCATATGGCCTAAGTTTTATTGATTTGATAAAGCTTTCTGCAGCATCACCATTTTGGAGATTAGGTACAAAGTTAACCATTGTGTCGGGGACATGTTTTTGTGGAGAAAGTGTATCAAAAATTGATCCTGCCCATAACAATGCGCATAAAGATTCGACGTACCATCCTATCTCACACATTTCCCGCTCACTTATAGCATTTTCCGGCTTGCTAATAAGAGAGAGCTCCTCATCAGATAAATATGGAAATAGATTATTACCTTCCATCCATTCCTTTACTGTAGAAGTGGGGGCACCTAAGTAAATATTGACCATTCCACAAACAATTGCTGCACGTTTTCCTACTTCAATAGATGCTCTTGAAACATTTGTATGCGCTGTGTAGGGGAGCCACTTACAAATGCGAGCTCCTTGGCTTAATAAGTAACGTTCATTTTGTTTCTTAACGAAGCGAGGATGTAGTATTAAAGATCTATAAAATCTGTCCAGCATGTATATTTCTTTGTTTTATCGTTTAATTATGGTCTAATTATTTTTGTTGGCGGCTATCATATGTAAAACTAACTTTCAAAGGTTCATCACTCGCACTTTTATCTGAAACAACAAGTGTTTCCCAGCCATCATAATCGCCTTCATATTCTTTTGCTTTCCTAAAAAGGGTTATGGTTGTTTGATCAATGAAACCTGACTGTGGAATCGCTGTATGAAATATTTGAAGAGTGAATTTATGAGGGAGTACCTCCACTTCATCTTCCGCTTCCTTCTCATTTTCTGCACGAATTGGCTCTATCTCGAACCCGTTACTTTCTGCCCATAATGAAAAATTGTAAAGGTGAGCCTGGTCATTAAAATAAATCCAGTGATCGATTCTTCTTGGAGCAATAAGTTCATCGCCATGTTCAACAATACCTTTCAAGACCATTTGGTTTGAGACAAGCTGCCATTCTTCTTGTGTGGGATATAGGATGTTCCAATAAGATGTCTTTTCTGCATCTTCCTTTAAGGCATACTCTATATGGTAGCTGAATTTCTCTGCTAAGTTTTTGAGGAATTGATCAACTATATTCTCTTCAAAGATGCCATAATAATAGAAATAGCGGCATCCATCAGTAGTTACTCTACCTGCTTTAATGCTTGGCTGTCTTTCAATGTATTCGTCAAGAAAGTCTTCCATTTCATTTAAAGCTGTAAATTCTTCTCCGTGGGGTAAACCATTATCTGTTGGATTTTTAATAGTAACTTTAACTCTAAGCATTTGATTATATGGTAATTCATTAATTTTCTTTGCTACGGTACTATTAAATGAAATGAAGATGGGTATATCCGTATCAATTGGCTTATAAAACCCCCATGCTTCTCCTTCCTCTGTAACATCTTCTTTTGTTGCGTCGGTCATATTGTTTTACCTCTAAATATTGATTTTGATTCGTTCTTTTAATCCTTCAATGAGCATCTCTTTATAGATTTTCTTTTGAGCTTTTC
Source organism: Alphaproteobacteria bacterium (assembly GCA_019746225.1). Lineage (NCBI taxonomy): Bacteria > Pseudomonadati > Pseudomonadota > Alphaproteobacteria > Alphaproteobacteria bacterium. Next base: position 76,895 of record JAIESE010000001.1, read on the forward strand.
ATCGCATCGCCTAATAGCGATGGCATTTGATCCTAAGTGAAATCAGAGTGAAGTAAAATTTTGTTGCACTTGCGGCATACAAATTTATAAAAAGCAGGGTTAATATTTCCTTCAGGATCATAGTATGAAATTATTTCCCTCGCTTGGTCTTCATTACACCTGAGGGACTTCATGGCATATATTTTTAATTCATCAAAGCGCTCGAGGAGTTCTTGTTTTGAAAAGTCACCGTGAAACTCGCAGATATCATCACAGTGTGTTAACCAAAGGGGATCTTGCCAGCAAATATATCCTGGCGTTCTTTCTGCAAATTCTTTAATAGCAAGGGGGTTAATATTCGTGAAATTATCAAGCTCACTTGCAAATTCTGCATCAAACTTTTTAGCTGCTGATCCATCGGCTAAACACCAGACGCAAATTTTATTTTCTATATCGGCTTGTAAAGGATGTGCTGGACCAACATATAAATAGTTCTTTTCTTGATCACAACATATGCATTGAAATGTTATATTTTTGACAAGACCTGTTTTCAAAGGGTCTGGGTGATATTTAAAGTGTGGTAGGTCCATGTCAATAACTTTACATTGTATGAGTTAATCCAAACGCAAATTATTTTGAAATATCCAAATTATCCTTCCTCATAAAGAAGACATTGAATCATTTTCCCATGCAACTATCAAGAGAAATAATTCATACCTCGTAGTTTTACGTATGTGCTTTATTAGTTTCGAAATTGAGAGAATGCCTATGAATTTCTCATGCTATTCTCCTCAAAAAAATTGGCTTCATACTACTGAACAAAGAAGTCCTCCGCATTTAAATCTTTTATCATTCTAAAGCTATAATCTTTTTCATGCATTTTCCGAGATCCACAGAGAACGAGAAAGACTGAAACATAGTTGAAATAGATCAATATAGATTAAATAGCATTGAACGAGAACTAAGTAATTATCTTGACAGACTCATATTATTACTGTTTTAATTAAAATTGTATATAAGTATAAAAAGTGAGTTCAATTTTAGGAGTTCATGTATGCAGCCACCATTCTTAACCCCCACAGCTCTGGCATCTCGTTGGAAATTAGCCCCTAAGACCCTTAGTCAATGGCGTTGGAACGGACATGGCCCTCACTATTGCAAGTTTGGCAAGCTGGTACGATATCCAATCGAAGATGTGGTGGCTTTTGAAGAAAGCAAGACGTTTCAAACCACTGGCGTTCCTCTAATTCGCTTAGAAAATTCGAAGGAATAGCCCTCAACCGCATCCTACCAAAAGAGGATTCCAAGGAGTTAGCATCATGGGTTTTACGAAAAATTTCACACAGGGCGGGCAGGTTACCCTGCACAATTTTCATATGATCCGGCAAGTCATGAGTGTAACCCTTTTGGCGACATTAATCGTAGGAGGTGTCGTTTTTGGAACAAAGAGTTGGTATGATTTCACGCCTTATGAGCGTTCCTCAGCCGTTGCGTATTATTGGGCAGATTTTAAATTGAACCTTCCATTTGTTAGGAATGAACAAAGGAGAAAAATGACTCAGTTCTATACATATGACAATGGGAAGCAAGGCACTGTTCGCTCTATCGATATTGTTACGAATCGTTGGCATCGATGGCTGGTTCAAGATATCAACAACCAACTTGTCAAGAATGCTTGGCTAACTTTATGGGTCATGGTGTCCTTCTTCTTGATCGTCTGTACGGGTTGGGCCTGGCGCGGAAAGGCTAAGAAAGCTAAAGAAATATTGTCAGGAAATGAGATTATCAAACCAAAGCTTCTCCAAAAACTCCTGCGACGTCAAAAAATTGCCTCTCCTTTAAAATTAGGCAATGTCAGCTTGCGGCTCAACTCAGAGACCCAACATCTTATGCTTTGTGGAACAACGGGGACGGGTAAAAGCAATTGTTTCATGCAATTATTTCCTCAAATAAGAGCAATGAAACAGCGGGCAATTGTGGTGGACACAACAGGTGAATTCGTCAATCGATTTTATCGAGAAGGAAAAGATATCTTGATTAATCCATTTGACGAACGTTCGGTTGGATGGAGCCCTTGGGATGAATGTCTAAAGGATTACCATTATGACGAAATTGCTCACGGATTTATTCCGCAAACGGGGGATGATAGCTTTTGGGCGGATTCATCTAGAACAGTCTTTGCGGAATGTTTGAGATATCTTGATAGTCAAAGAACGAAAAGCGTTGAAGCTCTTCTAAATTTAGTATTGTACTGCCCCCTCGTTGATATTTATAAGAATCTCAAAGATACCCCTGCAGCCAATTTATTAGACCCTTCGGGTGAAAAGACTGCCATGTCAATTCGTTCCCACCTGGCACCTTACCTTAAAGCTCTCAAGTATTTACCTAAAGACAAGTTTTCTTTTTCCATACGCGAATGGATCGAAAATTGGGCAGATAATGAGCATGATGACAGTTGGCTCTTTATCACATCGACACCAGATCAGCGGGAAACATTGCGACCACTCATAACAGGATTAATGACGATCGCCGTCAATAGCGTCATGAGTACGGCGCCAAATCCGGACAGAAGAGTTTGGTTCATGATCGATGAGTTGATATCCCTAAACAAGCAGGAAGCCATCCCAAAAGCCTTAGCTGAAATACGTAAGTATGGCGGCTGTATCGCGGCGGGCGTACAGAACATTCCTCAATTGCAGGAGCAATATGGTCTTTCGGAGACCAAGTCCCTCACGAGCTTATTTAACACTAAAGTGATTTTCAGAAATGGCGATCCTGAAACAGCGAAGTACATGTCTCAGATGTTAGGTGAACAAGAGATCATGGAATCTGTTGAGGGTATATCTTATGGGGCGCACCAAATGCGCGATGGCGTGTCCTTAAATGAGCAAAAACGAATGAAGCCCGTGGTTAGTGCTACCGAGATCATGAGCCTCAATGACCTAGAAGCTTATCTTAAGTTGCCAGGAAATTTGCCCGTTACGAAATTGAAGTTTCAGGTTAATGCTATCTAATGATTTGATAAAAAATGGTTTTCCAAAATAAATTGCAATCAATTTGTTTAGGGCCCTCTCTTAAAGCCATGGTATGACCTGAAAATCCTGCTGGATACTAGGACAAAGAGATAATGTGAAATAGTCTATTAAATGGACTTGCACAACCAACCCCGAAAGCTTATATTGATTTTAATTAAATTATTGAAAAAATTTTTGCAATTTAATTTGTTACCTAAGCTTTACAACAAATATCTCAGCAAATTTCACACGATATACTATAGAAGCCAGCTGTTGGTAACAATTATGTATGGAGGATAAACATGAGTCAGTTCAAAAAAACAATAGTTCTAGGATGTTTCTGGTTTTTAAGTTCTATCTCTGAGTCTCATTCAACCCAAAAAATTATGACAGAACCTGCATACGAGGAGGCATGTAGAAAAATTGCCAGAGAAATTGTAATGGTTGATGAAAAATTTGATAATCTTAAAGATAGGTATGAGGAAGTTCTTAATATAGCTTTTAGTCGTTCTATAGCTGCCCCTTCATCTAAAAAGGACGTTCTTATTTTAGGAGCAGGTATAGCAGGCTTAGTTGCTGGAAAAATTCTTCAAAAAGAAGGTTATTACGTTACTATCTTAGAGGCTAATGGGAACCGTGTGGGTGGGCGCATCAAAACATTTCATCATGAAGATGGACAAGAAGCACCCTTCATGGATAATGACCTGTATGCTGAAGCTGGAGCAATGCGAATCCCTACATCTCACCCACTTGTACAAACGCTAATAGATATTCTTCATTTAAAACATCAACAATTTTACAATGTTGATGAGAAAAGAGATGCCCCAGGGATCCCGGGTAACCATACCTGGTATTGCGCAAATGGTGTTCAAAAACGCCCTTCTGAATATGCATCATTAGATCTACCCCCAGCAGAACGCCACTTAGGCTTTGCTCTACCAGAAAAGTATTATGGTAAAACGGCAAAACGTCTTTTAGATGAGGCTTTTGCTTCAGATCCTTTACTAATAGCAACCACTCGTAATCCAGACCTTCCCGATAACGACAAAGGAGAAAATGAGCGATTAGTCGGTGCTTGGGAGGCAGTAATTAACAAATATGATAAATGGAGCATGCTTGAATATCTTCAAGAAAAATATCCAGAGCGAGTTGTCATAGATTACATAGGAACTCTACAAAACTTATCCTCACGACTTTTTTTATCTTTTATACATAGTTTTGTGGACACATTTTATATTAGCCCAACAACGAAATATAGAGAGGTTATCGGAGGAAATTATAGACTTCCTTATGCAATAGCTGATGAGTTTGGTAGGCATAATATCGTTATGAATGCTCGCGCCGTCGAAATTCAGTGGGCGAGTTCTCAAAACCCTGCCTTACCAGCAAATAAGAATATAAAAGCCATAAATCGAGGCAGAGACGGAGTTTATGTACGAACAGTTGGCGAAAGGGTAGATGAGGATAACAAAACTGTGTCACAGCCTATGGATCGTGAATTTACAGCTGATTATCTTATTACTTCCATTCCGTTCTCTGCCCTTCGCTTTGTAGATGTTCATCCAAGATTCAGTTATGACAAGCATCGTGCTATTACGGAAATGCATTATGACTCAGCTACCAAAGTGTTTTTGGAATTTAGCGAGCGTTTTTGGGAATGGAATGAAGGTGAATGGATAAAACGGCTTTCTGATGAGTATAGAGGACATAATTCCATTGGAGGAGGAGTTGTTACGGACTCCCCAAATCGTTTCATTTACTTCCCAGGTATTCCACCCAAGGAGGGTAGCATTGGCGGTATAATATTAGCTAGCTACACATGGTCTGATGACGCCAATCGCTGGGATTCAATATTGCCAAGCGATCGAGTTGCTTACGCTCTTCGAGGTCTCACAGACATCTATGGTAAAGGAATACTTCGCTTTTTCACAGGTAAAAGCCAAACAGAAAGTTGGATGCAGAATTTTTATGCTTACGGAGAAGCGGCTGTGTTCTCACCTGGTCAAATTCTAGGATTATATCCAAATACTTCTACTCCTGAAGGCCCGATTTATTTTGCAGGTGAACATACATCTATGAAACATGCGTGGATTGAAGGAGCCATTGAATCAGGAATAAGGGCCGCATTGGAGATTATAGAAAGAGATAAAGCCGCCTTGTAGTAACACATAGGATGAAGACAAGTTTAGAAGGAGATAATTTATGATATGTAGAATATTAGCACTTGTAATCAGTTTCTGGCTTCTCACTAATGCCTACTTTGTTGCAACGGCTGCTGAAGATACACAAGAAATATCGGTAGCAAGCTATCTAAAAATGCGTCTTGAATCTCTCGGATTAAAACGTATATTTGGAGTAGCAGGCAACTATACCGCTCCGTTTTTAGATACAATCCTGGAAGACACCAACCCCAATCGCATCCAAATTACCGGAACGTCTAACGAACTCTGTGCTGGGTATGCAGCTGATGGCTATGCGCGAATCCAAGGAGAAAGTGGCCTAGGAGCTATAGCTGTTACCTATGGGGTTGGAGCTTTTAGTGTATTAAACGCAGTCGCTGGTTCATTTGTGGAACAAGTTCCAGTTGTGGTTATTAATGGGGCCCCAACGAACAAGGAATTTGCTAACCAAAGACTTGTAGGCCTTTTATATTCTCATATGATGCCAAACCCTAACTCTAATATAGATGTATTCCGTTCCGTAACTGCAGCTGCAGAGCGTATTAGCAATGCCAACGAAGCTCCTCTGCAGATTGACGCCGCTCTGAGCGCATGCATCACCCGCCGCCAACCCGTTTACCTTGAAGTTTTTGAAGATGTATGGAGGGCGAAATGCAGAGTTCCCGCTCATCTCAAACCTCTTATCAGAACACAATCTAGCATCATAATTAGCGATGTAGAGGCAGCTGTTGAACAAACACTGACACTGATCAAAGAAAATGCAAATAAAGGAAAGTCAAAACCAATGTTTTGGGCTGGAATCGAGATTCAAAGACTCGGTATCCAAGATACCTTTTTGTCCCTTCTTAAAGCAAGTGGCTTTCAATATACCACTGCTGTGTTAGGCAAATCTTTAGTTTCAGAGGATACACCAGGATTTTCTAGAGTTGGTTTGCCGTTGAATGCCAGTTGTGTAATAGGCCTTGGGGCTTGGACAACAGGTAAAGATATTGGGAGCAAGAGCATCGTTGGGGACCGAGATAAAGCTATTGTTTCACAAGGAAGTGCTTTTGTGGGGGGAGCATTATTTCCGAATGTACCTTTAGAGTTTTTTATGAAAGAACTTCAGAGAAGATTAGAGCTTGAATGTAAAGGCACAGAGGACGACGCTGCTCCAAGGGGAATATTGGCTCGTAATTTGTGGGCAGAACCTATTTATTCCCCATCTCGTTTGCAAATTGAAAGACTTGTAGCTGAACCAGCCGATAAATTAGATTATGATAATTTCTTTAAAATTCTCAATGATCAATGGGTGAGAGACAGCATCGATACAACAGTTGTTGTTGATTCCTCATTTCCACTCATAGCGTCACAGCAAGGTTTGCACATCAAATCCGCAAATGGTTTCGTGGCACAAGCATCTTGGCTTGCTATTGGCTATGCAGCTCCTGCAGCTATAGGGGTTAAATGCGCCATTAAGGATAACCGCTTAGAAAATAAACGTATGATAGTCATTGCAGGAGATGGGGCGTTTCAAGAAACGTGCCAAGCTGTTTCTAGCTATGGTCACCTTAAACAAAATACAGTTGTATTTGTCCTTGCCAATGGCATTTATGGGATTGAACAAAAGCTTGTTAACCCAAACCCATTTCGTCAACCTCCTGCTGAGCATTCAAATAAAGAGGTTTATGAGTACAATGACCTATGCCTGTGGAATTACGAAAAGCTTGTAGATGTTTTTGGCGTTGGAGGAGGTTTTGTAGTCGAAACTGTCAAACAATTAGCAGGTGCTATTTCTCTTATCCAAAAAGAGACTGATAAAATGTTCATTGTACACGTAAAAATACCAAAAGCCAGCATTCCAGCAGTTCTAAAAGCGAGCCTTGAAGAAGCAGGGGAAGACGAACATCATCACCCAAAATGGCCTCCTCAAAATTTGTTCTAAGTAATCTGTGTTGTGTTTTCAAGAAGACACACCAATACGTTGAATAGCATATATTTAATAAAAAAGAAGCGGGGTTAAAATGAGGAAAATATCTACAATATTTCATTTATTTTTCATTTGGGCTCTTATAATATTCTTCTCTCCAATTGCTTATAGTGTAGATGGTGAGCATGAAAATATAAAAACAGAATTTAAATTTGCAACTCTTGCTCATGAAACTGGAGATCCAGACTCATATACTCTTGCATGCCTTGATTCAAACCTAATTCCAGTACCAGAACAAATAGAAGAACTTAAAAAGCGAAAGCAATTTAATCCCATAAGAAATTGGTTACGTAAGGAATTATTAGAAAAAGCAGACAATGAGGAAGCCTCGGGAACCCTTCATGTTGAAACAAGGGAGCATACAGACGGGAGTAATTATTACTTAGTGAGACTCTATGCTAAACCCATTATTTCTTCTGCAGAACACTTTACAACTCGCATTTGGGGGGGAAGCAAACGGCAAATAGCAGATCTTCAATATAGCGCTTCTATGCTCATTTTTCCTCGACCACCCACCACACAAGCTTTAGCTTACTTATTTGGTGGATGGAGACAACTCTACAATTCCCATGCTGTGATTCATGATTGGGGATTACGATTGGCTGCTACGAAAGCTATCTTTAGTGACAAAAACATTAAGACATTACTTGGGAAAAACAACTTTGACTCAAACCCAACGAGTAGAAAAGAAAAGAAGCAGCGCTTAGCCCCTATTGAAAGTTTTGCACTTGAAGTTGGAACTGAAGGGCTACAGACCTTAACTGTACTCCCAAAATATGCCTTACAAGCCAATTTTAAGCGTCTTGTGGTTGGTAGCGATACGTATAAATTCTTCTTACCAGAAGTAGGGGATGGAAAAAGAGGAGATACAATCAGTTCTTTAGTTAATATGGCTAATTATTTATTTCGTGTATATCGAGATGAACGTACCATACATCCAAAATTACAGTATTATCTTGATGATGAGATAACTGACCCTGTTAGGATAAAAGAGCTTAATAAACATCTTTCGGCGATTTTGACATCTTCAACCGTAGATCAAGTACTATTTCCCTCTGACGATATATGGAAATCTTATGGGAATAAACCTCAGTTTTCTTATCAGAAAAGCACTTCAAAAGGAGATCTATTCAAAGTATTTAAGGGCAAAAAGATTACACTAAATTCTTTAGTCTCAATAAAAAAAGCTAGATCAAAAACGAGTCACGACGAAATCGTTAGTAGATTAGTCTATTCGTTGCCAATAGAAGTTGGGGAAGAATTCTTTCGATTTGATCGTGGTCGTTGGTTTAAAGTTGCCTCTACAAGATTCAATGCAATCATACGAAAAATGCGTGATCCAGATGTAAAAGTTAATATTGAAACCCTCTTGCCTTATACCTTAGAAGACGCCATAGGCGAAGAAGATAAGTTTGGCGGACTCTATCAAGAGGATCGCTACAATAGGCGCGTTGTAGCTTCTCTTGCTGGGAAAAAACAAAATGGCGTCTTACTGGATCGATTAAACATATACTTTAGTGGCAAGGGAAACAAGTTTGAATTTGGTGACCTTCTTTTATATGGTGATAAAGGGCAAAATTACATTGTTCATGTAAAGCGGAAAGAAGCAGGAGATATTGATCATCACCGCGCTCAAGTAGAACGGTGTGCAGAGTATCTAGCAACAGAGCTGAACAAGAAAAATGCAAAAAATATTTTATTGTTAGGTTGCGTCAATGGATTATATATAGAATATGGAGTACCTATTACCGGAAAAAAGACAAAACACCTCACACTTGGAAGTATTTTTAAAGAAAAGTTCACTACAGAAAAGCGTGGAAAATCAGCTTGGAACAATTATTTAACCACGAAAATATTTAACAACACTAAGGGCGAAGCCTCAGCACCCGAAGGAAAGTTAAGGATCTTATTAAGAAAAGTTGACTTGAGCTTTTTTGAAAACCATCAAGAAGAATTGATTGTAGCTTTGGATGCTTTGCATGATTGTTGTAACCAAGAAAAAAAATTAGCGACACCACGCATTCAAGAATTTTTTGACTCTATAAGACAATTAATCGAGATCAGAGAAATATTGCTTCCCTCCGGAGTACTCACAACTGCCACGAGGAAAAAAACAACTATTGTGTTGGCTGTCATAGATGATCGGCAGATCGAACCCATTCGTAAGGCTGATAAGGCGCTAAAAGAGAAAAAGTCTAAGAAAGACAAAGAAGAATTTACAAAAAAAGTAGAGGAACTAAAAGCTAAGGATAGAATGAAAGAGGGCGAACTCTTTCATAAGCAACAACTTTGGGGTTTAGACCGAACACGCCAGCTGGTGCAAAAATTTGGCTTCAAGTTTAACCTGGTGGTGATTAATGAAAACAATGAACGCCCTAACTGGGACGCTTTTGGCTCTACAAAAGTTGATACCTCTCCAGAAGATATTGATGAAGACTCGGATCAAAAAGACAAAAATCATACAACAAAGAAAAAAAGGGCCTCAAGCAAAAAGTCAACGCAAGAAGATGAAAGCTCTAGCCAAAAATCTAAAAAAGAAGGGAAAAGTGATAATTCAGCAGATGATAACGAAGATCATTCTGATGAAGGAGTAGCCAACTATGAATATACATCCACGGATATCAATCGTTTATTGCATCTACCTCTTTCAGAAGAACTTCCTGAAGATGCAGAGTATTCTAAGTTCTCTCTGAGCGGGGCAGATGTTGATGGTGATGCAGATACAAATGACATCACTCATTGTTTAAATAGTAGCAGATATGTCTTACCACCAATTATTGCTCATACTGATGAACACGAAGAGAAAAGTTCATCTGAAACGTTAATCGACCTTCTTACCAGTTCATTTTTTACGCATGAGACTGTGATTGCACACCCACCTGAAGAAATGATCATCCCCTTTAATCCAGGTGGACATTGGGTAACATTTCAGATTTTGATCCCAAATGCGGGTGATATTATGTTTAGGTATATTGATTCGTTATTTGAAACTTCAAAAAGTGAGGCGCGTTTATTTTTAGCGTTTTTAAGGGGAATGTATTTGGGAAGAACCATAAATTTTGTACCAATAGTTTCTAGGATACAACCAGATGGTACATCTTGTGGAGCCGTTACAGTGGAAAATGTCAAAGATCTATTCCGAGCAATACCTTTGCCTGATCTTGAGATGATTAGTTTAGCCAACATTTTAGCCCTGAAACAAGAGCACAGGGCTCACCTAAACGGCATTGATCAAGATTTTGACTTTGATAAATAATGGACATTAATTGAGCTTTGCCTGGAACTTGCCTCTTTGGGGTGTAGCAGTAGTGGTTCTAAATATGGAGGTAATTTGATATGAGAGAGATTATTAAACTAGTTGTGTTGTGTATTGTTTTCCTTACATCTTCGGTTTCTGAAGGGATGGATGCCATAGAAGGTAGAGAACAATACCAAAAAAGATTAGTGCTAATTGCTGAAGCTCATTCATCCCCTGAAGGAATGAAGTATTGTTATGAAATGATGAGAGTCAAGCAATCGACAGCAAAAATGAACTTTTTCATTGAGAGAGATGAGGAACGATTACAAAGAGCTAAGAAGGAGTCAGAATTAATAAAATACAATTCTGATGAGGAATTTTTGGAAAATTTTTATAGGCATCATCTTCCAAGTGTAGAAGAGCATCTTGGGGGACCTGCTGAAGCGGGGCGTATTTATGGAAACATATTTCAAGCCCCCAAATTAGCTCAGCCTGGCTTAATAAAAAACCGTTTTTGGTTGTTAAAAATTCTAAGAGATTTTTCTAGTGATCCAAACATAAAGATTGTCCCTATCGATGCAAGTTTTAAAGAAGTTATAAGTCACAAATCATTTACTTACAAAAGTGCTGAGTTTGATAAAACATTTGCAGCCCATTTAAAAGCGGCAAGAGAAACCGGGAATCAAATTTCTATTGATGCAGTTATGAAATCTGATTGGGCTCTTGAACCAAGAGATTTAATAATGACTCAAAAGTTAAAAGAAAAAACCGAAAAAGGAGCTATAAATACAGCCATAGTTGGATTAGTGCATGCCTCAGAGATTTATGTGAAACTATGCGATCAACTTGAAATATCTCGTGTACGTACAAGTATTCCGGTAGGAGAGCTAGAAAAGGAAAAAGGTAACAAACGTGTTCAGAGATTCTTAAAAAAGGCTTCTCTTATAAAGTGATTCTGGATGTATCTTAACACACTATAAAATATTGCTTTTTTAAGGCTCGAAATCCATTCCGCGCTGCTTTAATCGGTTTGTTGATTGAGATAAGTTGTTTTGCATTTGAACCTCCTCTGTAAATCGCTGGGATTTTTCGGCACATTCCTCTTTAACCTCGTGGAGATTTAGTGATTCATAACGCGCATCGTCTTTAGCTTTGCCCATTCTATGAATAATCGCTTGTTGCTCGATCAGCGCTTCATAAGAAGCAACTTTGTCGTCTTTTGATTTATTAATGTCAATTTCCGATCCTTGCCCTCGAATCTGAGAATGAGCTGTTATCACCGTACAGATAACCTCGAGATGTTTTGGTTCAGGGACAGTCCCTGTCTTATCCCGATGCAACAGGACATGCTGCTCAAATTGTTCCTGCTGGGGTAGGGTAAATTCTGATGCCTTTGTATAGGCCATAATATAATCGGGTGCCTTCTGATTCTTAAGGAGTTCCTGCCGTGCCTGTTGAATAAAGTCATCTTGTTTAATCTCCGTACCACGTTCCAGCGCTTCATAGTACAGTCGTCCTTCAATCACCGTTAAACGTTCACCCTGCCAAAAAGCGGTACTGATCTCTTCGGCAGTTTCTGGCAATCGTTTGTGTTGATTTAAGAACCCCATCTTTGAGCACCAATTCTGATGGAATGGCAAGCGCTTCTTTTCAAACGATTGCCTCATATTGTTCAATCTTCCTTCTTCTCCCTCTAACGAAATAGCTTCCTGAAATAACTCGCTTGAACGCTTTTCCTCGCTATGATCCAACGACATAAGAGTATCGAGGCCTACGTTCACTTTCTGATGATCCAGGATTTGACCGACCACATCCAGAGCGGTTATCTTCACTGCACTCAACAAATCCTTTCCCTCTTGAAGCTTTTTCTCATGCCAAAGCACTTCTGTATCCTCTTTCATAAGCTCTTCAATCTTTTCTCCACTCAAGTAATCAAAGCCCGACAGTTTCTCTTGGACTCTAGATAGACGATCAACAACCTTCTCATCCCGCCAGAAATCGAGAGAGGAGCCGAAGATTTCTAAGGTATGCCGATGACGGCTCATGCCCACATAAGCCAGATTCCGATATTCTTCAAATGAGGCAAGTTTCTTCACATGATCCACTGTCACCCCTTGCGTTTTGTGAATTGTGGTTGCCCAACCGTTTTCGATATATGGATAAAGTTTAGGGGCAAAGGACACAACCTTTCCTGCCTCATCCGTTTTGACCGTGATCTTGTTTTGATCAAGTTTTACAATCCTTCCCAGCGTTCCATTTGTAACACCCAACCCCTTGTCGTTATGGGTGAATAAAAGACGATCACCGCAAGCGAATGTTTTGTTCTCATAGGTCCGAGTCTCTTTTCCAAAATCATCGTACGACAAGTAACAAGTCTTGTAGGTAAACTCTCTACCATTAATCTCTCCCTTTTCTCTCATCAGCTGACGGGCCGATTGATTTAGACTCGCGGCATCTTTATTGGTAAAGGCCAGCATCAGATGTGACTGCGCAGGAGTTTCATTGCGATGTCTTGCCCAAGCCTCAACAAGTGCTTGTTTCGTCTCAACCCGTGTATCGCAAATATTCTCATAGCTCATCGTCCGTAGAATGGATTCTACTTCTTGCAAGATTGAGCCCTTCTGCCCTAATTCAGCCGCTATATATTTTGCAGCTAACTTACCGAATTGTTTGGTATCGATACCCCTTTCTTCTAAAACACCTTTTTGCTCTGAATAATTGGTAAGAATGCCTTCAACCAAGGCCTCTCGTTTGCCTTTCCAAGATTGATAAAAGTCAAAATCTTGATGTTTGGACAAGGTTTCAAACTTAATCTCATCAAACGTAACCTTTCCATGCTCCTGCTCATAATCCGCGATCATCTCTTTCCAGATACGCCCTGACATCTGACGGGCAAGACAATATTGATCCACTAATTGATTTGGCCCAGAATTCGTGCCCTTATCCTCAACAATCTTAAGGGCTCCCTTCTCCTGGTAGAGATCCAAAGCCTTTCCCGCCTGCTCGGAACCAAACAGACGAGTTGCTTCCCGCTGCCAATCCTCTTGTTGGCGCACAACCGTCTCCAAGACTGCAGGATGAATACGGTCCGTCAGGAGGCGGAAGGCAGGGCCTGCCTCTATGGCTTGAAGCTGGTTTCCATCTCCCATGGGCACAATCTTGGCCCCCGCACTCTCAACAATAGACAGCAACTCCGCAAAACGGCGGCTATCAACCATGCCCGCTTCATCCAGAACCACAATGGTCTTTGGAGAGATTTGTTCCCGATCCTGGCTTTGAGACAATAGGAACTTGTGAATGGTCATGGAGCGGATGCCACAGGCCTCTATATTACGGGCAGCTCTGCCCGTTGGGGCTAATCCGAGGACTTTGTAGCCCGCTTGTTCCCATCCCTCCTTCGCGGCTTCTAAAGAGGTTGTTTTACCCGCACCGGCGTAGCCAACGACACATGATATCTGCTCGCCGTTCAGCATATGCCGGATAGCAAGATCTCGATCAGTGCTTAAGCCCCCATATTTGGCAAGTTTCGCGTTATGGTTAGCGATGACCTCATCAACAGTTTTGGTATCAACCTTATGGGTTTGTTGTGCCGCCATTGCTTCAGCGTTACGCATGAGACCAAGTTCGGTGCGCAACATCTCTCGGGTGGTATAAACAGGCTCTTTGGATTCTCCTTGAGCCGAAGATGATTGCAAGTCAATCAGTTCTTTTGATCCCATAAGACGATCATGCAAAATCCGAAACTGATCCGCATCGTCGATATATCGGTTGAGAACTTTGGCGATGTCCTGGCGGGTGAACGTCGAATGCTTGGCAGTAACAATCGAAAAAACAAGTTCAGGATTTTTGAGGATTCTAAACTGGTTGCGTAGCCTTACCATATCAAAGAGTTCAGCTTTTTCCCTGTGAATACCGCGACCAGTCATCTCAAGGAGAGACCTTCCGCGCTTGGGTTGAGGATCGATTTCCAATCCCTGATCCTCATAGGATCGATGATCCACTCGCTCCTCAAACCCATGGGCTTTTAAGGCAGCGTTCTGATATTGAGCATATTGCTCCCGCCACTCCTCCACCAACTCAACGTGATCCCAATCTGTTTGCTTATGAGAACAAAAGCCAGCCTCTATGAGTTCTCGCGTGGAGAGAAGCACATGGCAGTGAGGCTTTTCCTCCCCTGTTTTTTTGTCGATGTCAAAATGGAAATTCATGATGGCCAGCATGTCCCTAGCCACGCAGGTGTCATGCACAAACTCCCGTGCCCAAGCGATGTTTTGTTCTTTTGTAAGCTCACGCGGTAAAGCAAACTCGATTTCTCGATAGACCCGCGCGTCCTTTCGTTTCTCAGCCGCTTCAAAAATATCTGACAATTTTTGTAAAGCCCTTTGGCGAGAGGTTTTGCATTCATTTGCAATATCTTGAATCCATAATGGAGAATTATCTTGAAGAACAATTTCGACATATTCCACGTTCTCTTTGTTTCTATAATCATGCTTTTCACCGGTACGTTGATCTATCAAGATCTCTGCACTTCTATAAGCCAATGCAGCAACGCAAGAACGCCCTCCATTCCTTGATATTGCCTTAACTGTGAGATGATAATTCGCCATGATTTTATGATATAACAATTTATCTAAAATTGGAAGTATCGTCGCTTGCGACTGAGCGAAGTTGCATTGCAACATGTAAGCGCGCATTTCTCAAATTTTCGAAATGAATGATCGCATATATTTTACTTATATGTTTTTAACATACATCTACAATGAAAATTTAAGGGGGGTATGGGGGGTAAATTACACCCTAAAGATTAAATATTTACGAGATATGATAAGAACTTAAATTTAGTTGGAAACTTGAAAGCTCAGAGCACAAGATCTATTCTCAGAAAACTTGAACCTATGAGTACAGTAAAGTTTGCTGTATCGTATGGGAACAAGAAAAAGACATTTATTGGATTTATTATGAAAATTGGTCGCAACCAACCTTGTCCTTGCAAAAGTGGCTTGAAATACAAAAAGTGTTGCGGCAACCCCTTAAGTGCAGAAAATGTGCATAAGTTTAGCTCTCCCCTCTCATCACTACCGCCCGAAATATTGAGAGCAATTGAACAGCATGAGGCTGATGAACTCATCCGTAAAGGACAGCAAGGCCTCGGTAAGCCTATTATTGGAGCAAAAATTAAGAATCAACAGATTGTTGCTGTTGGAAATACCATTCATTCTTCACCAAACTGGATAACGTTTCCTGATTTTTTATCCTACTACATAAAAGTGACTTTAGGATCGGCTTGGGGAGAAGCTGAAACAGAAAAACCTTTCGATCAAAGACACCCTATAATGCAATGGCACGAAGAATATTGCCGCTTTCAACAACGAGGTTTAATAGAAAGTGGAGAAATTAAGTCTGCTGTTATGACAGGGATTGTTTATTGTTATCTTGGTCTCGCCTACAGCCTATATCTTTTAGACCACAATGTTGAACTCCAAACTCTACTGATTAAAAGACTTAAAGATTCTAATAATTTTCAAGGAGCATACTATGAATTAATTATTGCTAATTGCTTGATACGAGCTGGCTTTGATTTGGTGTTGGAAGATGAAACCGATCGGAGTTCAAAACATTGTGAATTTGCAGCAATTTCAACAATAACTGGTAAAAAGTACTGGGTAGAAGCGAAGATGAAAGCGGTACTCGGTATTTTGGGAAAAACTGCTAATGGAGCTACAAAAGTCGACCCAACATCTGAGCTAATTCCTCACTTAAATCAAGCTTTAAAAAAACCGGCGACTGATGAGCGATTAATTTTTATAGACCTTAACGCAGAATCTGATAAACAAGATCCTCCATTGTGGGTAGAGCGTGCCGTAAAAAAACTTGAAAAAAGAGAACAAACCATCACAACAGACGAAAAAGCTTATGTTTTTGTGACCAACATGTGTTTTCATCGATCCCTAACAGAAGAGCGGCCTGGACACTCAATGTTAGCACATGGCTTAGGAATTGACGATTTTGGAAAACCAGGTAGCTATCGTCTTTCAGAAATATACCGACTTGAACAAAAACACGCTGACGCTCACAACATAATGAAGGCTTTTCAAACATACCCTCAGCTCCCAGCGACTTTTGATGGAAGTTTACCATCCGTTGCCTTTAGTAGAGAATCTGAACGTCTTGTTATCGGTGAAACATACCTCTTTAACAATCTAAATCAACAAGAAGGGATAATTGGAACCGTAACAACGGCTTGTGTTCTTGAGGAAGAGAAAACTATTTATTTTATAATCAAAACAGCCAATAAAAATTCTCTAATTATGACAAAACCAATGTCTGAACAGGAATACAACGATTATCAAGCACATAAGGAGGGTTTTTTTGGTTCCTTAAAGCATCGCCCAACAAAAAAGGATGATCCATACGAACACTTTAAATTTTTTGTCGAGAGCTACCAAAATTGCACAAAGGATCAATTATTAGCACTGATGAAAGATGCATCAGATATAAAGGTATTGAGCACAATGAATCTTAACGATCTGCTGTTAGAATACTGCGAAAGATTAGTTGCATCAGCAATAAAAAAGTGAGCTTATGCTTAGTGTAAAAACACCTAAATGGGATTAGTTGTTATGTTATTAGCATACTTATGCGCACAAGTTCCCTTATTCCTATGCTTGCTAATATTACAATTGTAGCAGAGGACTTGAAAACCAGGTGGAAAATCGTTGTTTTTTAGCCATCGATATAAATTGTCTCCGCTTGAGCCTCGGCAAAATGTCGTAGGACGCACAACCTTAAGAACTTCTTTTCGATGCCTTGCTCCATCTTCGTCTATATGATCGATAGATAGCATGGTTTTTTCTGTTTCTCCACAGCACACACATTCGTATCCCCCATAAGCATTATAGGCTTGCTCTTTTAATTTATGGCCTGATAGTCTTCTTAACATTCTGCAATGTTCAAGGTTTGCTGCACGATGTTTTTTTCGTGCAGCCCGATATTCCTCTGGCTTATCTTTTCGTCTTTTTCTTTCCTTTTCAGCATGAGCAGCTCTATAGCATATCAAACATGTGTGCTGATAATAGTTTTTTCCTCGATTCCTTAAAGTGTACACCTTGGCAAATGCATCTAAAGGCTTTTCTTCTTCACACTTAACACAAACTCTCAATTCCATATTCACCATTTGTCTAATATTTGTTATGACATTTTACTTAAACTATGTAGTAATGTATTAACACTTTAGTATCTGAAATGCAAGAAAACGCAGTGCACAGTTAACTTTTGGCGATCTTATAATTTATCTCGGGATCACCCCCCCTCACCAGCACATGGTGAAAAGTGCATCAATCGACACACCTCCGTTTCTTGAGTTAAATCTAAATCAATGTTTGGCGTAAAGGCGATATAGGGTGGCTTTCTGTAGTTTCCTGCCCAAATTTCAATAAGTGATCCCAAATAACGCATCCCAACTGACAAACTGCCGCAGGGACAAGCGTATGTTATGTCAGATATACTACAAAATAATTAATAAATTACAAAGCTTAGCGCTTCTTTGTAAGTCAATAAATACCTAACTCATTAAGTGATATTCGATGCCTATTCAAAGCAATTTATTAAATACCAGTTCTTCGGTTCTGCAAATTCAAGATATAAGAAGCGAGTTGTTGTCTTCTCAAAGTAGGGTCCTCTCCCTTGATGAAATTTTGTTTATAAGTCGCTCATATTATGGAGATGAAGGGCTACTGTCCCTCTTCGGCAAAAAACCTAAGTCGTTTTATAACATGGGTATTCGAATCCTAGGGAGGAGTGCTATTGAGTGCTCCATCGATGCCCATAGCATCGGAATGGCAAAATCCATAAAAAAACTAAAAAGAGCCTTTTTCCCTCGTGAAGAAGCCGTCATTTTAGATTTATTTCTTGGTTCTGGGAATTTATTATATCACTCAGCAAAAGCTCTTGGATTTCCTCCAGCAATTGGCATAGAGAATAACAAAGAAATTTATATTCACACAAAAAATAATCTAAAAATTATGGGTGATAGGTGCCAGGTTTTCTTTGGAAATAGTTTAAACTATATCAAAAAGATGAATTTTCCTGATAATAAGCCCCTCATTGTTCTTATTGCTCCTCCCTGGGGCCAAGCTCTTTCTTTCGAAGATGGGCTGGATTTATTAAAAACAAGTCCACCAGTTGATGAGATTATAGCAAGCGTAAAACATACGTTTTCTAAACAGCGATTGATATTTGTCATACAAACTTACGAGAAACTTGTGAGGAACTCTGTCAAATGCATTACAGACCAGTTTACATATTCTAATGAGGAGATCATTCCAAGTATTGGTGAAGGACTCAATACTGGCTTGCTGGTTTGCTCAAATGAAAAGATGTACCACTAAAACGAGCTAATAAAATATGAAAATCGACAATAAGGCAGCTATACAGTCACTCTATGGGACGAATGATCTAGGCGAAAAACCAGCATTTCAAGGTGGTTATATAAATTTTGGGTATTGGAAGAATGTAGACTTAAATTGTCGACAAATCACTCAAGAAGAAAGGATCAGATCATCACACGACCTATATGAGTTAGTGTTTGAACACCTTGATATACAATTCGACGATAAAATCTTAGAGGTTGGCTGTGGAAGAGGTTATGGGTGTAGGGAGTTGGTTGACAAATATGGGCCTGAATATGTTGTCGGCATTGACATTACACCTAATCAAATAGACAGAGCCAAACACTTGCATCTATTCTCTTCAGAAGTCCCCTCAAACTTAAAATTTGAAGTAGCAGCAGCTGGTTCCACACCCTTTTCTGATGGTGAATTCAATAAAATTTATGCAGTTGAATCTGCACAACACATTCCCTCTATTCCTGAATTTGCAAAAGAATCTTGGCGCCTCTTAAAGCATCAAGGACAATTGGTTATTGCCGCTCATTTCTCAACAAGTAACCAGGGATTTGATATGAATCGAGCCCACTTTCCTCTCATCGATGAAGGAATTGATTTATTAATACCCGTTCAAGAAGTGATTAATAACTTTGAAGAACAAGGTTTCCAGGTCAAAGAAGTCCTAAAGATAGGCAACCAGGTTTTTCCAGGTCTTGATAAATGGTGCAAGCAAGTCCTAGATGTTGGCTGGGGTGAAAATTTTATAAAAATGTACAAAGAGGGAAATCTTGATTATTATATGATTAACTTACAGAAAGGTTAATCATTGACGGTCACCCCTCTTCTCAGACAAATCTGGCATGAAATTGCAAAGCGAACATACCAAGCAGAGCACAGATTTTTCCTATATGGATTTATTTCCTTTTTTGGCTTTTCCTCCTTTTATTTTATAAATATATATTTAACAGCCCCTAATGCTTACGAGGACTTTGCATTAAGAATTATCGCTACTTTCTTATCATTAGGTTTGATGTTGTCACGCTATTGGCCTCTACAAGCCAAATTATTCATGCCTATTTACTGGAATCTCACTCTCATTTACACACTTCCTTTTTTCTTTGGATTCATGTTGTTCAAAAACAATTTTGATTTGATCTGGTGTCTTAATGCCCTAATATCTTTAACTTTACTTATTTTTATTACTGACTGGATTAGCGCTTCTTTAATACTTTTCATAGGTATAGTGAGTGCTTGGAAATATTATTTCTTCTACTTTGGATATTATCCCCAGCTACCTGATAATATTTTTGGGATACTCGCAAGCTATATTGGGATGCTTATCTATGTCGGATTGTTTGTTTATAAAGAAGAAAAGATACGGAAGGAGAAGCTGCTCGCATTGAAATCCTTAGCTGGTACCGTAGCCCATGAAATGCGGACTCCATTTTTAGGAATTCGAGCGAGTGCAAAAGTGATTAGTAAATTTCTTCCAATGCTCGTAGATGGTTATAGAAAGGCAAGATCTGCCAATAAAGTAGGTACCAAAATTTCTAAAGAAGAGCTCAAGAATATTGCTGAGACACCAGAAGATCTAGAGAAAATTACGTTAAGTGCCTCTATGGTTATTGATATGCTGCTGATGAATCTGAAGGACCCTAAAAATTTAGAAAAAGACTTAAAACTTATATCTATTAAGGAGTGCATAGAGGAAGCAATAAGGGATTACCCATTAATTGAAGAGGAAAGAGTAATCATTTCATGGGAGGATGTTAAAGACTTTAGCTTTTATGGCAATAAGCTTCTTATCAAGCACGTATTATTCAATCTTCTAAAGAATGCTTTGTATTATGTTAAAGAAACCGACAATGGTTATATTGTGCTATGGAGCGAGATTGAATCATCTGATTTCATACTCTATTTCAAAGATACAGGCAGTGGGATATCTGAATCAATCCTTCCTCACATATTTGATACATTTTATAGCAAAACCCATTATGGAACAGGAATAGGCCTTTCATTTTGTCAATCTGTTATGAAAAGCCTTGGTGGTTCTATTGCTTGCGAATCAAAAGAGAATGAGCACACGACCTTCATACTTAGATTTCCTAAACCATAAATCCATAGGGTTATGGGCAATTTAATTTTTTGACATTTCTTAATACTTAATTTATTAAATATATATAAATTATGTATACATAGGACATATATGGAAATGGAATAGCGGACGATGTACTTGAGGATTTATAAATTCACACGAGCATCTGCTATGTTAGTCTCTGAAAGGAATTGTTAATGCAAAAACTCCCTGTTTGTATGTTTCCTACCAAAGTATTGTTTATAGACGATGATCGTTCATCGTTTAAAAAGTTAACCCTTGGCTTAGATAATTCCAAATGCTCATACCAGCTTTATGATAGACCTCATGCAGCCTTATCGTATTTGAATGAAGAATATAAGGTAGACCTATTTGAAAAGCGTTTGATTTCTCAACCCATCGAGGAAGAATGGCAACATAAGCGATTAGATATAAATATATATGATTTGATGAAAGAGGTTTATAATCCAAGCCGATTTGAGCATGTTTCTACAGTTATTATTGATTATCAGATGCCAAAAATGAATGGTTTAGAAGTTTGTGCACAAATTAAAAATCCCTACATTCAAAAAATACTTTTAACGGGAGAAGGAGATGAATCTCTTGCGGTCCAAGCATTTAATAAAGGACTCATTAATCGCTATATTCAGAAACAAGACCCACATGTTTTTGAACTTTTAAATGAAAGTATAGCCGAAGCCCAACGAGCATATTTTTTAAATATCTCTCAATTAATGCTTGGAGCAACCACTTTCGAACCTGGTATAAGTTTTATAGAGGATCCAGCTTTTATTAATTATTTCGAAAAGCTTCTCCTTAAAAACAAAATTGTAGAATATTATTTGTTTGAGATGAACGGAAGTTTTCTGCTTCTTGATGAAAAATCAAATTACTATGGTCTTTTTACCTATAGCAAATCCCAGTTAGACGGGTGGAAAGAATCATTAGAGTTTGATACTGTTCCAAATCGTTTAGCAAGAGAACTTGCAGATTATAAAAAAATGATTTGCTTCCACGATCGTCATCGAATTGATATTCCACAAGGTTCAGAATGGGAGAAATATTCTTATACCCCTGAAGTTTTAGAAGGGGAACGGGATAACTATTATCATGTGTTTCGAAAGAATATCTTAGACATAGAAAAAGAAAGAATTCTATCATTCCATGATTACAAGAATCGTTCAGAGTCTGACGATAAGCCTAAATTCAAAACGCTAAGAGTGGTTCATAGCAGATAATTTAGGATCGATGCTATTTATCGCGCATCTTGTTTCTCTTAGGAATGGCATGCGGCACTTTACGACGCCAGATAATTTCCCCGACACTTACAACAGAATCTTGATAGAGAATCGGATAATTTGTATCCGATGCTATTAAAATATATTTGTCTTTTTCAATTAAAAGCTTCCGAACTAAGAAATAATCAGGCTTTGTTTCAATAAGGCAAATTGTTTGATTAAGACTAACTACCTGCTCAGGTGCTATTCTTATGGCTCCGATGTATTCTCCCTTATCATAATCTGGATTCATAGCTTTATCGATGAGATTCGTTATGATTGGATCCAATCCTTTTTCTTGGCAGTTTTGTTGGAAGAATATGGCTTCATCCTGTACCATTGAAATGAATGGGTTAGAAGACTTACTCTTTAGCCATCGAACAAACAATTGCGGACTATAAAATGTTTCTGTTTCAGATGACAAACGACTAGGAGGCGGCCCTACTCCTTCAATTAACCAATTCTCTGAACAAACTACTTCTTCTTGAGCAAGCGCCTCACAAAACTTTGTCGCATTAGCGTCGCGTATCATGGTGCGACCCAGTTCCCAGGACTGAATGGTATCTGGATTGAGATTATGTTTAATACAAAAATCGATTCGAGACATAGCTACAAGAGATCGAGCTTGCCTAAGGCGTTCAGCTATTTGCTTCTTCTTGGACCCAACCGTAGATTGAGATACAAGTGTAGGGGTGTTTGAAGAAGTAACGCGCGCCATATTCCCTTTGTCAGCCAATCTCATTTTTTATATCGATCCTTGTTAGTATACAAAAACAATTGCTATTTGTCTTCATATATACCAAGCCAAATAAAAAACGTATTTTTTAATAATTTTAGTTTTATAAATACAGTTCCTAAGTTTCTGGAGCCTGTCCTGTTGGAAGTTCCAAGGTACCTTATAGGTAAAGAACAACAATCTCACATAGGCAGGTAGTTTATAATTCCAGGTATTTAAAGGCAATACGAATAAGACCCCCCAAGGTCGAAAAGGTAATAACTACCCGAAACCACCTTCTGATATAACTAAAGATTGCCTATTTTCTTACGTTTTTGGGCAATAAACGTATTTTGTATATTTTTTATTGACATAAATACGTTTTCGATGCATAATTCATAATATAAACCATATTAATCGGAAGGAAAATGATGATGCTTAAGTTGATTATTGATAATACCCATCATGTTCAAGAGAGATTGATCCAACAAGAAAGCTATTTTTATCAAATTGCAACCAACCCCCCAGAGCCCCAAGCAATTGCGACGGATATCCGCGAACTTTCCAAGAATATATTTGTTTTTCGAGCCCAAGACATCGAGAATGAGCTCAGAGTGGAAATGTATTTAGAGTTAAAGCAAAGTTACATTCATTATAGCCAAAATCTCTCTGAAGCTCCTCTAGAGCATATAATAGGGGGTGATTTTCCGTATATTAGTATTGATAAATTTGATGAGCACATACTTTCCGATGAGTATCTTCATGGGGCATTAATGGTTATTTTCCAAATGTCTGTGTTGGAGAAACTTCTTTTATTTTGTGAAGAGAAGAAGGCTACATACATTGTCTTAAATTTCTGTGAGCGTACTTTTGATTATTTGAACATCTTTCGCAGATTCAGCATTTCTGAAAAACAAATCAACAATTCACACAGCGATTGTATCCAGATCATCATTCCTGCTGACACTCAAACCTACGATGATGTAATAGATTTTATGGATGAATTTAAGATTGATTTTTGTCGCGTATTATGGCGAGAGCAAAAAAGCAACTTCTCGCTTAAGCAATACTTGAAATCCCATACTGTCCTAAATTTCTGAAGGTGGATGAATGTTAGCTTTAGAAACATCCCCCTATTTT
Source organism: Alphaproteobacteria bacterium (assembly GCA_019746225.1). Classification (NCBI taxonomy): domain Bacteria; kingdom Pseudomonadati; phylum Pseudomonadota; class Alphaproteobacteria; species Alphaproteobacteria bacterium. Next base: position 100,886 of record JAIESE010000001.1, read on the forward strand.
CTTAACCTGGATTGGGAAAAACTGAAGGCTTTCTATTATGTCGCCAAGGTCGGGAATATATCTCATGCGGCATCATTCTTTAATACCACTCAATCCACTTGCAGTCGCAGCATCACAGCCTTGGAAAAACATCTAGGTTATCCCTTATTCATTCGTCAACGAAATGGGGTCATATTGACCCGAAAGGGGGAAGAATTATTAAAGATTGCAGAGGATATCTTCTTCAGCATGAAGAAATTTACCAGCTATATCTACGCACCCTCACACCTTAGGCACAAGCGTAAAATAAGGATAGCAGCGAGTCCTGCCCTTGTGGCGTATCTCATCAATGATCATATACTCACCTATCATGAAAGGTACCCTGATCTTATGTTTGAAGTCATTGGAATTGAGGATGTTCTGGATATCATCTTAAATGATATCGATCTTGCAATTTGGCCTCATGGTCTCAATACATCTCAAACTGAATTTTTGAATCGAAGGATGATCCAGAAACCATTTATCACCCTGGAAAAAAAATTATATGCGAGTGCCCAATATCTGGAAAAATATGGCAAGCCGAAGACAGTACTAGAACTTAGAAACCATCATATTATTATGCCTTCTGTTATTGAAGCCTTTCCTTATGATGAAGCAAGGTGGATTTTAGGATTGGGTATAGAAGAAAATCCTAATAAAGAAAAACAAGAACGTGACCCAATCTTTATGTCGAATTCTTTAGAATGTCTCATCGAAGCAGCCCAGAAAGGCAAAGGTATCCTTTGTTCATTTGATAAATTGACCATTCTACAAAAGGCCAACCTTCAAAACATCTTACTCGACCTGGTTCTCGATAAACGCCAGGAATATTTTATCTATCCCGAACATCTCAAAGATGATCTAGATATTATGCATATTAAAGAGTTTTTGTTAAGGCAGGTGAGGGGAGTGTTTTGAGGTGAGCTGTCTTAGAAAGTGTTATACACGTTTGTTACCGCACGAGTGAGTTACCTTTAATCATTTTAATCTACTTAAATCTTTTCCTGCCAGATTTGATCGACGACATTCGTAGCTTTGAGCAGCTGCTTCATCTCTAGGTGTGCGTACCTTGTGGTCGTAGCAATGTTTTTATGCCCTAACAGCTTAGACACAGTATATAGATCTACCCCCTGTTTGATGGCTAAGGACGCGAAGGTATGACGTAAATCGTGAATGCGGACGTCTTCAAGATTTGCCAATGAGCGAATCTTACGCCAAGCATCTTGAAGCGTTACTAAACAAGTCCCTGGTTTGGAGCCCACGAAAATGTAAGGATTATCTTTCTCCTGTGTTAAACTTGCTAAAACAGCTTTGGCTGACTCATTGAGGGGAATTCGCTTTTCGCCTGTTTTACTATCTTTCAAATGGATATAACCATCCTTCAAAAAAACGTCGTCCCATTTTAATGTCAGAATTTCACTAAGCCGACAACCTGTGTACAGCAGCATCCGAATAGCAGCTAGGGAATAAGGAGAAGTCACCTTGACAGCCTCTTGTACCTTCAAAACTTCATCTAATTTGATAAGTTCTTCTTCTGATAAAAAGCGTTCCTTCTTTTTCTCGATGAACCTCTGAATCCCATAGCATGGGTTGCTGTTTTTTGAACGGTGGCCCCACAGCTCTGCCAAATTAAACGCTTTTCTTAAAAGAGCGTGACAGCGGTTGAATTGCCCTGGGACATTCTTGAGATGATCTTGAAATTTTACAATATCTTCTTGGGTAACCTCTGAAACTCTTATTCTCCCCAGAAAAGGGATAATCGCACTCTTAATTCTTTCGACATCCTTTTTTACCGTGCTTGGTTTATTATGAACCTTCTTATGCTTTTCAACAAAGAGGTCTAAAAATGCTTCCATTGTTATATATTGTTTGCCAATATATGCTTCTTTTTTGTGTTGTTCCTTGGGATCGATTCCCCGAGCCAGATCGCCCATCCACCCTCGAACAATTTCACGCGCGATGTCACACGTAATATGACCATGAACACCAACTTTCAAGCGTTGCTTACGTTTGCCTTTGTTGAAGCGGTATAAAAAATAGTAGGTTTTCTTGCCCGTAGGATGGATCATACATCCCAAGCCTTTGATTTCTGTATCCCAAACTTCATAGAGTTTTTCTTTTGGCTTTAAGGCTTCTAAATAGCTCTTGGTAAATCTCGTCATTTATCTTCCCTCCAGAATTATTTGTACCATATTTGTACCAGAAAAGGAAGAACGAGGATCATCTCAAAAACGTTGAAAAGGATTTTAATACTAAATTTGTTCAATAAATTCAATAATATATATCCTTAAGGAGCCGGAGGGAGAAACACAGAGATTTGAGAATAATCCGGTCTTGAAAACCGGCGAGGGTGCAAGCCCTTCGTGAGTTCGAATCTCACCCCATCCGCCATTATTATTAGGTAAGGTATTTTGCCTTACCTAATAATAATATTGATCGCGTGTGAAATTTGAACTCACGAAAATCTAAAATGTGAGTTCGGGCCGACCAACGGGAGGCAACGCATGAGCGTAAGCGACATGCGGTAATCTCACCCCATCCGCCAAATAAAGGAAAAGTCTAAAGGTCCAGAGCAAAAGCGAAGCGTCTCTGGATGTTTAGACTTTTTCTTTATAAGGTTGGGCAGGAGATGAGAACTCAGTCGAGAGTTCGGGCCGAGCTTGCGAGGCAACGCTAAGAAGCGCAGCTTCGTGCGGTAATCTCACCCCAATAGCCAATCCTTCCCTTCAAATACTCTTTGAGATCCATGATATCCTTGTCTTCCTTAAGATATACCGGATATACATAATATTCCTGACGGACGTTGAGGATCACATGGGGAAGGATGTTTTTGAGACTTGAGTTTTGAACGATCCTCGTTTTCTCATAGGCACTGATGATGCCTTTGCCCTGTTGTGCTGCCTCAATTAGGCACTCAAGAGAGTTGGAGAGGAATACGTGGTTACGTCTATCGCCACTCTCGGTACTGAGTTCTAAAACCCTTTTCGCACCCTCGAAGGAATCAACCTCAGAGATTGAAGGAACAATAAAATGATGGTCTTTCAGGTCATCAATGGTCTGGGGTTCGCCGTACTTTTCCAGGTATCGAGTGCTCGCGTACAGTTTCTTCTCGAGGGTAAAAAACGGTTCTTGGATAACTTGCCATTTCACCTCATCTGTCTTTGGATCATGGGGCTGGATTGCAAGGTCTACATCGTACAAAATAACATCCATAGCTTGATCTACCCCAATGATCTCAAAGACAAAATTGGGATGATCTTTATTATACTCCAGGATGAGATCGTTGATGAGATAGGCCGCAAGATTTTGGCTGGTTGCAATTCGAATGTTTCGCTTGATTCCTTGTTTTACAGGTTCATAGTTACGGCTGGTAAATTCTTTCATGTCTATAAAAACGCTCTCGGCAATCCCGAAGAGATCCTCGCCTCTTCGCGTCAGAATGACCCCGCCTTTTTTGCGCGCAAACAACGGAAACCCTAAGTGTTTTTCAAGCCCGGTAATATGACGACTGAAAGCCGATTGGGTAAGGTTCATTAAGGGTGCGGCATGGGAAATGTTCCCCATCTTAGCCACATAATAAAAGGCTTTGAGCTTTTCCCAATCTAAATCCCGAAAGTAAGGAGAAGTCTCTAAGGGCAACATGGTCTGATCTTCCCTCAATGCACAGATAGGGAGTGGTTAATGAGATATTTGCGAAAAACGGGATTAAATTTTTGGCCATGCCATAAGGTCTGACGAAGATCAGTGTCAACGTCATCTATAAAATCAATCACATCATCATATGTTTTTGCCTCTGTTGGAATGATAATCTTTGTTTGCATTCCCCTCGCCGTTATAACTTCCTCTTCAAAGATGAAAAATCCTCGATATATTTCTAGATAATCAAGATCGGTCTCATTGAAGGTCAGAATAAGATTGACGGCCTCCTTCTCCTCACAAAACAAGAAAAGGTGCTCCAATATTTTAAGTTGAAACTGAACCATCAGGATCCCTTGAAGATATTCATCGACGCCTACTTTCTCATTAAACCGCGATACATCGATGCTGGGAAAGTTGCATGTCAAGATGCGCACTAGATACTCTTCTTCCTCTGAAATTGCAAAACCTTCTGACAGCTCCAACGTCATTTCACATGTTAAATCATGGACGAAGTCTTGAGCCCTAAAAACAAATAGATTTTGAGACAGTTCTTGAATATCAACAATGAATCTATTTTGATGGGGAGATAGTGTAGGAGTTGACTTTGCTTCAAGACCTTGGGACAAGGCACTTCTATGTATGGGATTGGTGTTGTTGACTATTAATTTAAGCATTAAACTTTCCTTTCCATAGGGTTAGTTTTTGAGCTTTGTAATGGCAATAGCCCACACTGGTACGGATTCCAGAGCACGTGGATCGTTCTATTTGGGTTGTAGTCTGTCGCATGTCTATCCCTTTCAAACCCTAGCTTGATAGGAGAAGACAGCTTTCTATATTTCGGATAGAATACTGTTAGATCCTACAGGCAAGCTGATTAAGTTGGAGGGGAAAATTTGCTAAACTTATACTCGCGAAAATATCCCCTAATCGTATTAGCCGTATGATTAGTGCAAAAGAAACCTATACTTTTGTCTTCCTAGAACGAAATGGCATAAGTTTCATGCGTATTGTGTATATAAATAGCATGCATTTGACAAAAGGTCAAACATTATTTTACTTTTTGTCAAATGCCCATAATTTAATCGTTTTATTAAAGTTTTATCAGCAGAGGAAAAGATAAAATGGACATAGAGAAGCTGAGAAGTTTTTGTGAGCTTGTAAAAACCGGCAATCTTCATGACACAGAGAACTTACTAAAAGTTAAATATGCCACCTTGCGAAAGCGAGTCCTGAATCTTGAAAAGGAACTCGGGTTTAAGCTTATTGAAAATCAGGACAATAAAATCGTTATCAGTGAAGAGGGTGAAAAATTCTACTCATATGCAAACGACATTTTAAACTTCACTGATCAAAAACTATTAGAATATGAAGAAGACACAAAATCCATTGGCAAAAGTATTACAATAGCAACAACGAATTCTATTGCTGCCTTATGGTTAACAGAGGCATTAACAGAATTTAACGCTGCCTATCCTGAAGTTCAAATAGCCGTAAAAGCTTCAGATGAATCCTTTGACCTTTTATCGAGAGATGCAGATGTATCAATTTCTACTCTTGAAAGTATAAAAAAGGGGTTAAAGGTAATTGAATTAACAAATTATCAAATGAATTTATATGCCAGCGAAAGTTACATCAAACGGAAAGGGATGCCTAAAACAATTGAAGAACTTCGGAGTCATACTATCATAGGTTTCGGAAACGATGTCCCTTTTCCCTATAAAGACGTAAACTGGCATTTAAAATACCTACCAGAGGGGAAGCAAGCTAATATCTGCATAAATTCAGGCGTTGCTATCTATCAACTGGTTGAAAACGGGGTGGGAATTGGCTCAATTTCACAGAAAGCGGTTAGCATATCTCCCGTGAGACTTATCAGAATACTACCAGACCTACTTGATGGGCCCAATATCCCGATCGGTTTTTGTTTTCCGGAAACGCGAGCAAGTTCGAAAACGATCAATATCTTGTATGAATATATCAAAGATAAGCTTCATTAATGAGGAAGCTGTAAGAATGAAACAATCGCCCGCCTTTTACCCTTTGTAATTTCTCTAACTTCGTGGAGCAAATCACATCTCGTAAGAATTAATGTTTGTGGTTCAGGTTTGTAAACATAGGGCTGGGAATTTTCAGGATTATAAACACAAAATTCACCACCTTCAAACTCATCACAAGGAAACACCATAAATGCATAGGTATGATTGCTACAACTTTCTTTATCGACGTGCTTACCTACAAAATCACCTTCATAATAGAGATTGCATTGACATCGATCAATCTTATAGTCTTCAACTCCCATAATACCGGCAAGTTTAGATTTAATTTTTGGTGTATTAATGATATCTACGATTTGTTGATTTCGAATATGCGAATCGCCAGCTTTTTTAATTCTATATACACTTACCGAAGTTCGTTCATCGGTATCGCCCTGAACAACTCTTTCGTAAGTCTGGTTGTCCAAGAGAGAACTTAATGTTTCCCAATCACCTGAGGAAATTGGCAAATCCTCTTGTGAGACCACAACCGTACCTTCAGTCATTAATTGAGAATTTAAATCCTGATAAGATGCTAACATGATTCTTACTCATATTTATTGTTCTTAAGATGCATCTAGAATTATAGCTCTTCTCAGCAGAACATATAGGAATTTAAAGCTCCTGCGACACTATGTATCAGGCTTTAATCAATAGGCTCTTTGATTTAAAATTTCTTAGATTTCTATTGATATTGTTTAAATACGCCTTTTAAAAAAGGATAGAACAACAGCAATATCAAGCCCATGAGGATGGGAAAGTAAATTAAGAAGTCAAAAATATTCCCAAATACCATAAGAGAGGTTCCTTTGTCTGTGATGTCTTGGACAACATCAACTTCATGAGCAGCGGTGAAATATTTGGCAATTTGTTGGGCGACAAAATGAGCAAATGCCATAGATAGGAAAAGAGAGCCCATCATAAAACTTGCAAATCGAGCGGGTGCGAGTTTGGTTACCATGGATAACCCCACAGGTGACAAACACAGCTCCCCGGTTGATTGTAAAAAGTATGCAGAGACAACCCACAACATGGATGTCATGCCATCTCTCGATGCCTCTAGTACGCCCAACTTTAACACCCCAAAACTCAGTCCAATTAAAAAGAGGGCTACGGCAAACTTTATGGGCGTTAGGGGCTCTTTGTCTCGCCTACCTAAATAAAGCCAGAGACTCGACAAAAATGGGGCAACCACAATGATAAAAAGGGGATTAAGAGATTGAAACCATGTCGTATATATTTCCATACCCATAAAGCTTCGGTCGACATGGCGCTCTGTGAATAAGTTAATGGATGCCCCTGCCTGTTCAAAGCTGGCCCAGAACGCTAAATAGAAGGGGAGCATAGCAATGAGCGCAAACATTTTCTTCCGCTCATCCCCCTTACAGGTCAACGCTATCCTAATCACTGAAAAGAGCATCACACCGCCGAACACATACAAAATACCCTCCATATTATCATGATGATGGATACACAAAGCGAGAACAGGAACACTCAGAAGACTACAAATAAGAATCCATTGATACCGTGATATCCCTAACCAATATTGTTCATGAAGCTTTTCTTCATCCGGGCTAAGGCCCATCTCTCCCAATGATTTTTTACCAAGGATCAACGTAATCATTCCAAGGGCAATACCAATTCCCGCCAACCCAAATCCATAATGCCAGCCATATACTCTTCCGACATAACCACAGGCGAGGGGCGCTAGGAGGCCGCCGATATTAATTCCCATATAAAAGATCGTAAACCCACTATCCCGCCGAGGGTCATGCGCATGATAATATTGACCTAAAAGGCTGGAGACATTTACTTTAAAAAACCCTGTTCCTATGATGATGAAGGCAAGGCCAATGGTCAAAAGTTCCTTGAAGGGCAACGCTAAACATGTGTGGCCAACGAGAAGGATGAACCCACCCATCAAAATCGCATTCCTGTTGCCTAAGTATCGATCAGAAAGATATCCACCGAGAAGATTGGAGGCATACACGAGCGTAAAAAACATCCCATAAATGCCATAAGAAAATGAGTCAGAATACTCTAGCTCGGATGTCATGTAGAGGATGAGCAGCACCCTCAGACCCATATAGCTGAACCTCTCCCATAGCTCCACGAAGAATAAGGTGTATAAAGCTTTTGGTTGAGTAGTGGGTAGGTTTGTTTCCATATTCTCCACAGAAACCTTTGTCGATAGTACGCTACCTACTTATAACCCAGTCTTTTAGCAATAAGAAGACTTACATTAACCTTTGTCTTGCCAAATTTGATCAACAACATTCGTTGCCTTTAAGAGTTGCTTCATCTCTAAGTGTGCATAACGTGTCGTCGTGGCTATGTTTTTGCCCTAACAGCTTAGACACAGTATATTGATCTACCCCCTGTTTGATGGCTAGAGAAGCGAAGGTATGACGTAAATCGTGAATGCGCACGTCTTCAAGATTTGTTAACGAGCGAATTTTACGCCACGCATCTTGAAGCGTATTATCTTTTTACCTTGAACATCAATATAAAGAGGACTATATATATAAATGCTATTCTACTCCCCTATTTTGTTTTATCAGGAGGAAAAAATGATTTCACTTAAGACTTCCAACTTATTTCTTATTTTAACACTCTGCACGACGGCTCATGTTACCGCTTCTGAGGAAGTCATTGTTCAAAGAAGTCCCGGTGGGTATTTCACCGGTGTCTCCCCACATCAATCTCCAGTCAGACAAACACGTGCTGAAGAACGTATAAATCCTGATCCACTAAAAATTACGGGACCACGTGACGCTAAAGCATTAGATCAACTTCGAGTTACAAAAAGTAGGGAAATATATTTAAACGGGGTTTATAAGGTTGTTGAAGAAGCTGGTGAATATGTAAACGATGGTCCATTGACCATCTCACCGGAAACAATTAATCCAGAGGTAGAAGTTCTCTCTTTAACAGTTTGCGGTTTAGGTCCTGACCAAATTCAAGGGATTGGTGGGTTCAATAAATTAAGAATGTTAATTTTAGATTGTAATGGTAGACTCAAAGATGGCATCCTTTCTATCGTACCGTTAAAAACTCTTACCTCTCTTTCTCTTTTCTCTACTGGCCTTACCAATGCAGGTCTTAGGGGAGTTTTGACTTTGCCAAACCTCCTTGAACTAGACATCCGTCAGAATAAAGAAGTGACTGACGAAGTGGCAAATGAGCTTCTTGAAGAGACTAAACTAAAGATGCTTAGAGCCTATTCTACGGGGCTTAGTGAAAATGTCCAGCACCAGCTTGCGCATAAATACAAACTTATAAAGCATTAAGTTTTTAGATGGCATAGCCTGCTTAACGTTAGTTCAAACTACTGAATTATTTTGCCTAAAACATCACTTAGGTCAACATACTGCATGAATGTGGCTTTATAGCCATAAAGATCATTTAAGGCTCTATACAAACGCTCAATAAGGCCCATATCCTCCTTAATCTTTAGTTTTTTCTCTTTATATTCTTTAGTTTCCATTTCAAACCACGTACCCATCTCTTCCAACCATATTTCTGGGTGCCCTGAAGAGTATGTAGGTAATTTCTCCACCTCCTTATATACCCCTTTTATATTTCTTCTCAAGTTTGTTAAATAACTTAACCAGATGTTATAAATCTCTTCTTCCTTAAAAATCTTCTCTTTTAAATCATTGATCGCTTTTAGTTTGCCTTCTGCATATTCCTCTTCCTTGAAACAAACCATGTAGTGCTCAAAACACCCACTAATTTTCAACTGTTCATCTCCATTTGAAGCCGTTCCTACCACGTATGATCTGACCCGATCTAATCGATCTGCGAATCTACCCATATTAATTTGGGTTTTTACATATAACATTCGAGCTGCTTGTAGTACTTTTGTTTCTTGCGGCTCAGAAAACAAAGGGACATTTCTCCTTAATATACTCAGATAATCGTTAATAAATGTCCAAATTTCAGGACGTTCTCCTAAGCCTGAATTTAACAAAAGAGAAGCTACATATTCATCTGCCAGTTCCTCACTTCTAACCCCTATAATGGTCTCAGAATTTCTTTTTATCGCATTGGTGGAAATATGAAACGACCCAGTATATACGGTGGGTGGTCCTTTATGAGGATATCGAACAATAAGCTTATGGTGAAATTTTTTTCCTGTAAAAGGATTAAACAATATTACTGTGTTATCGTTCACCCTTAAGGCTTGGGCACCATCACTTTTCTCTTTGTCATCACCTCGGTTATTTTTATTATTATCGAGCACGATAAATTTAGGATTGAGGCTTGTTAAGTTTCTCCATATAGCTCCTCTTTTTAATTCCTCATTTAAACTTATGTAATTCTCAAATAGCAACAGTGCAGCGTTATCTTGTGCTCCAAGCGCCTCGTTAACGACTTCCAAGCATTTTTGTGTCCCTTCCAACTCAGGATTACCAGTTGAGATTGCTAAAGAGACAATATCCCCTAGATATCCTTCCATACTTACTTTCTCTGATCGCAGCAGTCCCTTTCTCAATGCTGTGAGCAGGTCAATGTTGCTCTTTCCTTCCTCCACTCTGTGCTCATGAAAAACTCTTACCTGTTGCTCTGGGAATGCTTCCGCAGTAGATTTTTTCTGTGGTTCACTTCTGAGCAACCTTCCAAATTCATCAAAATAGAACGCAGCAAGTTTATTGCTTTGAATGAGGACGATATCTTCTGAATGCATATTATCTGCTTCAAAAGTGGCATTTGCTGAACCCAAGATGGTAATGGCTTCTTCTCCAGCCTTCTTGGAAATAATAACTTTCTGATGAAAAGCTCTGCTCCCAAGCTTTACTAGGCTTGTGGGAACGCTATCAATTAGGCGCCTAACGTAATTATAATATTGTGAACCTTCAATCTGATTTTCGTATGTCTGATTATGATCCAGAAAAACTAGAACAGGCATAGGAGTGCTTTCTTGGACAGATTTAATGTATTTATCTTCCAAGGTTCTCATAAGAATTGGGGAATCAAAACGATACATAAAGCAAACAATGAATTGATCAGCACCTTTCAGCACCTGATTTATTTTGTCCATAACCCCACCCCCTAAGGAGATACAGGAAGAAACTCGGACCTTTCCGATAGTTTCTCTTTGCCTGGCCCCCCCGTAAGGAGGCAACCCTTCCTTTTGAGGGGTGTAGTCTACGTGAGGTTTCTCTAAGCCATCCATAGCAAATATGGAAGTCACAACATACTGATTTACACAAAAGAAGATGAGTAAGTAAACGAATAGAGAACGATAAAATTTGATCAAATTAGCACCTTTTTTATATTTAAGAAAAGATGAAAAACTACGAGCGATTCCCTTTATAGCATAATTAGAAAAAAATATATAATTATATAAAATTGCTCTTCAAAGATCAGTCTGAAAAAGTATCAATTCTCTGGTGGCTGAATAGAATAAGTGAGGATTGTAGCACCCCTTAACTCTTCTCCTGCCAAATCTGATCAACGACATTCGTTGCATTCAACAATTGCTTCATTTCCAAATGAGCATACCTTGTTGTCGTGGCAATGTTTTATGTCCCAACACTTTAGAAACCGTATAAAGATCAACCCCTGTTTGATAGCTAAGGACTGGAAGCTTCGTGCTGTAATCTCACCCCATCCGCCATTGTTATTAGGGAAGGCATTGTGCCTTAATTATATCATCGAAAAAAATATACATGCCTTGAATCAGGCCATTAATCTCTATGAAGAACCATTGAGATCTGCGAGACAAAATCTTAGAAATCTGATAGAGAAAGACATCCCTGATGCTCACTTTAGGTTGGGATTGATATATGAAATAGAAAGTAGGGTACCATACCAACCTTCTGAAATCAGAAAGTGGCACCAAAGTCCTGCAGCTCAAGGACATGAAGGAGCACCTCTATGATTAGCAGAATTTTATGAAATTGTTTTTATGGCTAATGATACTGATGAATGATACATATAGTCTAATTACATAAGCAACGAGTTGACTTGTTACTGCGTTTTGATATGTCCCTCACAAAACTTGTTTAACATGTAAATTATCTCATATTTTTAGGAGGTTACCTTATGAAAAATACGATTACATTATTTTTTTTAATGATTCTCTCCCTACCTCAAGCCCAAGCAATGAATGAGGTTAAGGAAGACGGTTTATATTTGGTCGTCGGTAGCACGCGCGAAAAAGGGCTTACAACTCAACTCTTTGAAAGGATGGTTGGCCAAGAGGTCGATTTTTCGCATACGAAAACTTTTGATGGGAAAGCCACAACACTCGATATTTTGCCTTGCGCTATTCCAGGCCAAAGCCATATAAAGCGCGATGCAACAAAGTTTAAACCTAACAAAAATGTTCCCATACGCGCCGTTTATATGGAGTTGTTTCCAACTACTCAGAAAATGGGTACCAGCGTTTTATCTTCCAAACACTCTAATTCTCGACTTGAAAAATGGGGATTGTTTATGCCTCGGGCTATAGAAAATCTAGCAAAGCATATGTGTGATGGTGCTACGCTAGAAATCGAACATTGGCCAAATTTATCAACTGACTCAGAAATTGAGATACTTAAAACGATGCCCGGTGTGTGGGCGCTACCACCAAATGTTATTCCTCTTCGAAAACTTAATCCCTTTCACTGCTTCTTTTACCGAGATGTTTTTATGAATCTTTTGCACAGTTTAATTAATACTGAAAATCTAGAAAAGTGGTCTGGATATGATATCGACGGACTCCAGCTAGCGATAGAGAACATTACGAAACTTTTATTCTTAACACCTGAGGAAATCAAAAGCACGTTAAACAAAGAGATCATTCAATACCTATATCATAAAGAAAAAATACCTTTGTTTTTTGAAAGTCCAACGGAATCATTGTCTATGTTTGCTCTGCAAGAGTATACAATGCTAACTAACAGAAAATATATTGAAGAATACCTAGAGAAAATAGGATTTAAAGACGTTAAAATCGAACGTCGCACGAGTCCAGTTAATGGTCGACACAATATATGGATAATATCCGCCATTAGGACAAATGGAAAAGATATGCCTGTTTCAAAATAATTATGTAAAGAGGCCATGAGTCTCTATGAAGAACCATTGAAATTTGCGAGACAAAATCTGAGAAATCTGATAGAAAATGAACGACACTATTCTGGTTTGGCAGATTCATTGATGAATCATGAGACATAAATCTTCGGATAAAAATATTCTAGTGGTGAACAGACAACTATTAATATGCTTGATACAACGATGACCTCAAGAGGTCAAAAATTAAAAGGAAACATATCGATGACGATTACTTTAAGAAAATATATCCTTGGTTTCAGGGTCGCTCTTATAGGAATGGTTTCAAATACACCTGGGGTGCAAGCCATGGAGGGCGAATTGCGGGCAGCTCATGAGTCTACACCAAAATCTGTACTGCGAAAAATTGTGGGTGAATTAGGGACGGGTCCCGTGCCGGACATGACGCCTGAACAGGTTGATCAGTATTTTAAGGAACGGGGATATTGGAAGGGTGATAATGGTTTGATTTTTCAAGACAACCCTTTTCTAAAGGAAAAAGTCGCACAGCTTTCTTTCTATGAATCTACTGTTGTTCAACCAGCTTTCACCGAAGCAGGCTTTCGGGAAGGCGAGGGGACAGTGGAACTCAATTTTGAGGGACGCTGCTTGTTCTGGAAAGTCAATCAAATCAGCCATGAACCTCATAATCAATTCTCTGATTCAAGTGGTGTCGATGAAATCCAATATGGTCAGAACCTGCCGCAAGAGCTTGTCGTTTTATGGGCAACGAAGGAAAAATTGCTTCGTGAATTATATCAACATATTGATAAGGCAAGAAGAGATTGGGATACTGTCGCACAGAACTCATTCAATATGCACGGTGTTAGGGGGCGTTGTACAGAGGCCGGGATAATTTTATATTAGAGTACTAACCTTGCCAGGATGGAATGAATCCTGAAGAGTTGCCCACATAAACATGCCCCTACAAGGAAATGAGAAGGATATACGATGTTAAGAAAAGCAACAAAAGCTGATTTTGATGATTTATATGAGATTTATATGGATCAATCCGTAAATCCCTTCCTTGGATTTGAAACAATGTCCAAGACAGAGTTCTTGCCCGTGTTTGATGAATTAACATCAGCTCATGATCTTTATGTTTATGAATTGGATGGCAAAATAGCAGCAACATGCAGAACCACAAGGTATACCTCTCGACGGCATCACGTAGCCTCCCTTGAAACCATTGCCACAAATCCTGCTTTTCAGAGAAGAGGGATCGGCACAACTTTCATTTTGGAAGTACTAGAAGTTTTGAAGAAAAGCGGCGTTAAGCGTATTGAACTATCCTACGAAGCTGACAATCCTAAAACGGGAGAGTTCTACCAAAAGCTTGGTTTTAAACATGAGGGTACCTTCAAAGACTGGTTCAAACGTGCGGGAGAAGATCACTATATTGACGAACATTTTATGGCTCTTCTCTTCGATTAGGTCATAAAATGACAAAATTCCTTTTATAACCAACCAGTTAAGAAATAGTGTCTTTTAAACATCTCCCTATTGAGCCGTAAATCCCCCATCGATAACCATCTCAGATCCCGTTATAAAGGAGGCATCATCACAGCTAAGGAAAAGAACAGCCTTAGCAACTTCTTCTGGCTGTCCAGGTCGATTCAGGAGCGTCCTCGAAAGATAATATTCTTTCTGGACTGGATCCTTTAAGATATCTGCGGTTAAAGGCGTTTCAATAAGACCAGGATGAACAGAATTAACGCGGATGTTATCTTTTGCAAAGTCCACAGCTGCTGCCTTTGTCAGGAGGCGCACAGCCCCCTTTGAAGCTGAAAACACAGCTAGGGAAGGCCCCCCAACCAAACCATACATAGAGGAAATATTAATGATAACACCCCCTCCCGCTTTTCGCATGGCGGGAGCTACATATTTGCAACCCAAGAACACACTTTTGGCGTTTGTGTTAAAGATTTGATCCCATTCATCTGACGTTGTGCTTTCAAGATCTTTCATAAGAAGTTTGGCAGCGTTATTCACGAGAATATCTATTTTTCCGAAAGAGTTAATAGTTTGATCAATCACATTTTTCCAATCGTCTTCCTTCGACACATCGTGTTGAAAGAAGAGGACCTGCCCTCCTATCTTACGAATTTCTTGTAGGATTTTCTCTTCTGAGGAATCATTGATATCTGTTGCAACGACTGTGGCCCCTTCTTCAGCGAACAACATAGCTTCGCTGAAGCCCATCCCATTTCCTGCTCCAGTAATAAGAGCAACTTTGCCTTCTAACTTTCTCATGGTATCCTCGACATATTTTGTATTAACAATTCTAACTGTTTTCAATCTTTTTAAGAACATATTTCATAATGGGGGCGACCAATCCAGGCATGGTAACTATAGGTCGTTCACCTATTGTAATGGCTCCCATATGTTCATAAAACGCTTGAGCATTAGGGTCAGACCAAATAACAAATTCTTGCCACCCATTTACCAATGCCTGTTCTATGCAGTGGTTCCATAACTTTCTACCGTACCCCTTACCGATGAACTGGGTATCAAGAAAGAAATCCTCCAACTTTGGCACTTCTTCATTTGTTTTAAATGTATAATATCCAATCACTTTTTTATTATCTTCAGCTACAAAGCCAAAAGCCGCCTCAAGAAAGGAATCCTCCTTGATGCCAAATTTTGCCATAAAACGATCGAGTCTATCTTCTGGGTAGCCCCAGTATCCTTTTCCGGCTCGCATTAATGTGTTAAGGAGGGTTATGTCCGATTTAGCGATAAGTCTGTATAAAAGAGACATTTGGTTTCAACCTCCTAACACGTCTAACACTCTAATCCCCTCTTTCACAAAGAGCGATTAACCTTATGGGGGCCTCGGCCCCGCCGCCTATTTTAATAGGGAGCGCTAACGTATAACTCCCTTTAGGGGGGAGGCTTGCAGAGTTGGCTATATTCTCAACAATGTACTTACCTGCTCCTAACAGGCATTTATGCACAGGAAAACCATCTTCAAAACGATCTGGTGAAAGGGCGTCAATTCCAATACCCACAATCTGCCGCTTCAAAAGGTACTGAGCGGCTTCAACCGAGATAGACGGGAAAATTCTGTTGTTACGATATTGATCAGGTTGACCCCAAAACCTTTCCCAACCGGTTCGGACAATAACAAAACTACCAGGTTCAATAACCCCTCTCATATCCTCAAAATCTGTGATATCAGACACAGACGCGCTGTAACGTTCATGAGCCCGGCTCGACACATCAATGACAACGCAAGGTGCGCCAAGATTTTCCAAGTCAAGCTGATCCACCGTTTTCCCTCCTGAAATGCAGTGAGATGGCGAATCTATGTGCGTCCCAATACCTTCTGCCATATGAAGATTGAAGGCTCGGAATTTATACTCAGCGTCGGGATCATAATCGCATCTCATGTCATGTTCGAATGTGCAGCTATCATTCCAGGTGGGGATATCGGGTGACATGGTGTGGGTTAAGTCAATGATTTTGTAAGGGAATTTCATATAGAATCGCTTTCTTTAATTTTACTTTCAGCCTTCCATTAGTTTCATACCATCGTCTGTATGTCTCTTCCCAGCGATCATTTCTGGCTTAAAGAGGGTGTCGATCTGATCCATGATATCCTGTGATACGTCGAAAGAAGCTGATGCTACATTTTCCTCGAGATATTTTCGATGTCGTGTCCCTGGAATGGGTATTGTCCGCGGTGACTTTTTCAAAATCCACGCCAAGGATAATTGTGCCGGAGTGCATTTGAGGGTCTCGGCAATATTGGTTAATTCTTGCACGAGGAGTCCATTTTTCCTCGCGTTTTCTTCTTCATAACGGGGCAACATGCTTCGAAAATCTCCCTCACCCATTTGACTAATCGAGGTAAGCTTATTGGTTAAAAAACCTCTACCCAAGGGGCTATAGGGTATGAAAGAAATGTTGAGTGCTTCGCACAAA
This sequence comes from Alphaproteobacteria bacterium, assembly GCA_019746225.1. Taxonomy (NCBI): domain Bacteria; kingdom Pseudomonadati; phylum Pseudomonadota; class Alphaproteobacteria; species Alphaproteobacteria bacterium. Next base: position 117,547 of record JAIESE010000001.1, read on the forward strand.
GGGATTATTTCCTTTTCAGGGTCGCGCGACCATAAAGAGTATTCGCTTTGAACAGCTGTAATGGGGTGAATTGCATGGGCTTTTTTTAAAGACTGACTGTTGACTTCAGACAACCCCAAATACTTCACCTTACCTTCTTGGACCAACTTTGCCATAGCCCCAACTGTATCCTCGATGGGTATATTTGGGTCAACGCGATGAAGATAATAGAGGTCAATTGTTTCTATACCAAGGCGTTTCAAGCTTTTTTCACACGCTTCTTTCACATACTCTGGTCGACCATTTAGGTAAAAAGGGTTGGGTGGAAGACTTACAAATCCAAATTTTGTCGCAATGGTGAGTTTATCTAGATAAGGTTTCAAAGTCTGACCAAGAAGGGATTCGTTGGCTCCATTTCCATACATGTCCGCTGTATCGATAAAAGTTACGCCCAATTCGACAGCCCGAAGCAGGGTGGCTATGACTTCTTCGTGATCAATCGGACCATAAAACGCTGACATTCCCATACACCCCAAGCCTATTTCAGGAACGTAAACACCCGTATTTCCAAGTTGTCTGTTTTTCATAGTCTTCCTCTCTAAAATATCTTTAGATATCCAGAAATTTAATTCCCAGGTTGATAGTATATTTCATCGATCTGCTCAATTTGGCCTTGGTGAGCTTTTAAGATTGCAATCACATCAAATTCACCCGCTTTTTCTGATTTAAGGGAATACCGAATCGTGCATTTCATATTGTCAAAGGACGGAATAATCTCCTGGCTTTGAATAGCCCAAGTACCTGCAAAATCCTTCACACCATTCAGTTGCGGCAAAAGTTGCGCGCGCTCTGGGAGGAGCTCAATGCCATTGGCAATCTTCTTAAAATTTTGGGAAAAAAGGGTGTTGATCACTTTCTCATAATCATGGGATACACCTTGCCCAAAGTCGTGTTGAAACTGATTGTATCGCTGTGCAAGCTCTTGTATTGACATCATACCCCCCTCAAATTAAAACGTTCCCTGATCTTTCAATATCAATCAATATTATGAGGAGTCAATGCTTCTTTTGAAATACCTAGCTACTCAATCATTCTTATTGAAACGGGCTGGCCAAAAACTTTGATGAGTTGATCCCAATGATCAAGCAATTGGTGTACTCCATAATCAACCAAATGTTTTGCATTTTCTGAAGCAACAAGGCCTCATCCTAATAATTTCCGTATGGCTTTTTCCATCCTCTCCACTTTTTTTCTGACGAATAGGCAAACTCCTTCATAAAATCAGCGTTTCGAATCCCATTATAGGTAGATCTACCTAGAACGACGAAAATGTGATTAAGTTCAATCAAGGGCATCACGGACATTTCCCTTTTGAGGGGCTCAAACTACCGACTAGACCCCCTTCTCAAGTTTATTGTATAATACAGACAATACCTTTTAGTTTGGAGAGAGTCATGCTACGCAAATTCATATTTTTCTTCTTATTGATAACCGCTTATGTAACAACTTATGCCGCGGATTCAACTTCCGGGATGAATCCGGCACCAATGACGGATGAATATTTACGCTTCAAGTACAGAGCACCCAACGATGAACGATATGCCTTCTGTGCAAGTTTCGACAACCCCTTTAAAACTACAAATGGCCTTACAAGATGCCCAAACATTATTGACCTAACAAACCAAGAGACTTTGCGCCCATTAATAAAAGATATGCCTTTCGATAGGGCACTTTCTCTCATCAAAGAGCGTTACGAACTCATCCCTGAGGGACAAGTCTTTAGCGATAAATTCCAAGGAATGCGTGGCGTAGAAGCATATCCACTCCCCGAAATGATTCTACCGATTCCCGCTGAACTAGTGGCTCTTGGCATGCATTTAAGCCCGGGAAGAAAGGTTCTTGTTATGGATGGTAAAGATGGAATTTGCCCCTTTCTTTTTGCTCAAGCCGGTGCTACTTCCGTTTTGATGAGTCATTCTGATGAGGGTGAGATTGCCTCCTTTAACAAAAGGAAGGAAGCTTTCCCTGAGTGTGCCCCTAAACTGGATTCGGTTTGTTGCGATCCGCTCACTCTTTTGGAAACACGTCCTGACTTGAAAGGTACGATTGACATGTTCTATTGTGCCCACCTACTCCAAGTTTTGCCTGAAGAAAACTTTCCGGCCCTCTTTAGCATGATCAAAGAATTACTGAGTCCCGATGGCTTTGTATTTTTCTTAACAAACTATCAATTTTCGGGTGCTTGGCCTCCAGGCATAGATCACTATGAAAAAGATAAGCGCACGTACAACCTTTTTGGACTGCTGTCGCTCTCGCCTCTGTGCTGCTCAAACGATTTTGACTTTTATGCTGGTCTCTATTTTGATCAGAAAGGTCATCGCGTGCCCTTTCCAAAAGAGAGGCCTATTACCTATTCTGCATGCATCACATCACTAAAGGATGCTAAGGGCAACGTGCCTCGTTTTGTCACGTAAAATGCATTGGGTAATCGTGAAAAGCAAGCCAGAAACACAGTATCCATGGGCTACGCTGTTCCCTAAGCAATCGAGCATAAACTAGTAACAATGTTGTCTCTCATGATACGGAGTTCAAATGCTTAATTTCTATGAAGCTGAAGATAATTTGTTAAAATTGGTTTCCTACCAAAGCATAAAGGAGGGCTCCGCTCAACCTATTTGGATTGATATTTTTGATCCGACTGAAGAAGAAGACGACCTTATAGAAGAACTTCTCGGCATTGATATCCCCGATCCTTACGAAATGAGTGAAATTGAACTGTCCAATCGTTTATACCAATCAAAAGATGGCATTTATGTGACGGGTAGTTTTCTGACGTCCGAGCAAAAGACTCAAGCGATAACATTTATCTTAACCCACAAATATATTATCTCCATCCGCTATGTTGAATTTTCATTCTTCGCACGATATTTAAACTATAATAAAAGAAATGGCTTTAAAGCTCTTCATCACACAGGGGTGTTTTTGGATCTTCTTGAAGCGGCGATAGGCCAAATAGCTGACTATATTGAAGAAATTGGACACTCAATTGATGAAAGCACGCAAATTATTTTTCGTCCAGAAATTCCTGGGAAAAAACAAAAATTTAAAGTCGACTTTAAAAGAATTATTTGCCAAGTTGGGCAAAATGGTGATTTAATTTCTAAAACCCATGAAAGCCTCATGAGCTGCTATCGGGTTCTCAATTTCATTTCAGAATCAAAAAGGATCAAGTTAAATGCTGAGGACTCAAGAAAATTAACGATTCTTGAGAATGATATTTTGCCTTTGAATGACCACGCAACCTTTTTATCAAATAAAGTCAATTTCCTTTTAGATGCATGCTTGGGAATGATAAACATTGATCAAAACAATATAATCAAAATGGTATCGGTTGCAGCTATTATTTTCTTTCCTCCCACGCTCATCGCAAGTATTTATGGAATGAATTTCCATGTCATGCCCGAGTTAAAATGGACCTATGGTTATCCATTTTCGCTTATTCTCATACTCCTTGCAGGCTTACTCCCTTACATATTTTTCAAGCATAAAGATTGGATATGATCTCATCGATCAAGACCATCTGTGAAAGCTTTTTAAGAATTTAAACCCCTTTACGTATTGCCTACCTAAGTAGCCTACTTACGATTGTATTTCGGATATCAGGACATAACTCATTCGCCTAAGGTCCAATTGTTAATGTGTAGAAATATTCGCCCAAAGAAGGAGAATGATCATGAAGAAATTGAATCATATATTAAGAATTATTATGTTTATCGGATTTTCAATCGATTGTGTCGATGCCGCACAAGACCATGACTGTGACCAATGTCGAGGAACGATCGGGGCTTCCATCCACGGCAGTACTGGCAAATGGTTGAATCAAGAAGTTCCTCACAGGGATTGGAAATGTCTGGAAGTTGAGGACTTAGGGTCGGCATCTAAAGACTGTCAAATGTGTGAAAAGGAAACCATAAGATTTGTTCATCGCATGGCTCATGAAGATTACGAGACACTTGACGTGGGCTGCATTTGTGCAGGGCATATGGACGGCGATTTAAAAGCTGCAAAAGAAAGAGATCAAGACTTAAAGTCGAGACTCCAAAGACGTAACAAGTGGTTGGCCCTCGGCTGGAAAACTTCCTCAAAGGGCAATCCCTTTTTAAAAACAAGGACGAACAAAGGGGATAACAAACATCATATCGTGGCAATAACCAAAAGCAAATATGGGCAATTCTCAGCCAGCATCGATAAGGATTTTCTCAATACGTGGCATAAGTCCATGGATGAAGCAAAGCTAGCGGCATTGGACTATATTTGGCCAACGAAATTAGAGGTTGAAGATTAATAGAAAGGGGGGCTTGTTCCCCCCTCTTCAAAACATACATGAATTTCCGTTGAGTCTAATGCATATGCATATGTTGATCAGACTCAGGGAGCACCTGTCCCCCATCCACCACAATGGATTGACCGGTGATGTACCTGGCTTCATCAGAGGCAAGGAATAAGTGCGCAAAGGCGATTTCTTCCGCCGTACCGAGCCTGCCCATAGGGATACCGGAAGTGATTTTATCCCGATGCTCCTGACTCATTTCATCCAAACCTTCAGAAATAACGTTGCCCGGCTCAACCGCATTGACAGTAATATTGTTCTTTGCAAGTTCAATGGCAACTGTCTTCATGAAACCAATCATTCCTGCTTTCGACGCTGTGTAATGTGCTCCGCCAGGCCAACCGACTTTCGGGCCGGATATTGACGACGTCAGCACTATTCGCCCATATTTTTGCTTTTTCATGGAGGGTAAACAGGCTTTTACAGCTAAAAAGGTACTTGTCAAATTTGTGGTTATGACCTGATTCCAATTATCTAATGTCATGTCAGAAATGTTTGCAACGGGATAGATTCCCGCATTGTGGATCAGAATATCAATGCGACCATGGTCTTTTATCGTCCTTTCGGCCATTTTTGCCATGTCGTCCTGTTTGGTGACATCAGCTACAATATAGAATGCTTTGCCGCCCGCCTTCGTTATGTCTTCCACACTTTTCTTCAAGTCCGCCTCCGTTCGGCTGACAAGAACAACTTTTGCTCCTTCTTTTGCAAAAACTTTTGCAACACCTTGCCCAATTCCTTTGCTCGCGCCTGTTATAAGCGCTACTTTTCCTTCTAATCGATTTTTTGCGGTTGTCGGTGTCATCATGAAGGTCAATCCTATCAATACTATGAATAAGTGTAACGTTGGTTGTCTCATTTTTCATCTATCGCTTGAGATCATTTGAAGAACATATCTCATAATAGAGGCCATTTGTCCAGGTTTTGAAACAATGGATACTAAATCTCATAATGCAAAGCCCTCATTTCACTGGAATTTAACAGAAAATTAAGCACTCCAATCTATACTTTAATAACTGTGTCTTAATCTTAAGGAAAAGAGACGAGTTTGAGTAAATTTTCAACATCAATCATTGCTTGTCTTTTGGCAATCCTACTCGTGCCGACTCTGAAAGCAAGTGCCCCGCTCCTTAAGCCTCTGCCCAGCTCAAAAGTGCTGATGCCCGAAGACATGCGGGAAAAATGGGTGAAGGAAGATCCTGCAAAAAGAGTCTTCGAAGTATCGACATTTTCTTCTGTTCAAAGTGACACCATAAAACCTGCATACACAATTCCTCCCTTAAAGGGGAGTGACGGAGAGAATATCGACTTCCATATCTATCTGCCAAATGCGTTTGTCAACGATGATACAGACATTGCGAGGCCCGTTATCATCCGCGTATACGGGGGGGGAGTTCCTCTTCCGTTGGCGTCAAGGCCAACTATGGGATCCATGGAGTGGACACTTGCCAGCTTCGGTTGCATTGTGGTTGCTCTGCAGGGAGAGCCTGGGCCAAATAACAAGGGAAAGCCTCCCTTTCGCATTAACCCGAAAAATTTTCCATCACGACTCTTCCAGGATATTGAGGAGCTCTATACCTATCTTACAAAAACACCGAGAGATGGTACTCTCTCTCATTTACGTCCCCTCATTCAAAAAGGGAAGACAAAGGTCTTTGTGATGGGTAGTAGTTTTGGGGGTTATGTTGCTGCGCGTTTAGCCACAACACCTCCATACAATCACCTATTTGATGGGTATATTTCCATTAATGGAATTTATGACTATAAAAAATGGATTAACTCATCCACGGTGAAAGGAGTTGGTGGTGAGAGTGGGCACAACTACCTTTTCTCTGAAAACAAATTAATTGATGATACTTACAATCAGGGAATTTCTCCCCTCTACCATCTCGATAATCTCATTCATCCTATCCTCCTTCTCCACGGTACGGGAGATCTTCGCGTCGATCCCCAAGAAATGATTGATTATTTTAAATTTGCCAAGGAAAAAAAGAAAGCCAATTTAGTGAAGTTCCATGCTCTTAAAGAAGCTGGGCATGGCAGCATGAGTGAGGTTCAAAGAGAAAGTTTCTATGAGGTTATTCTTGATTTTGTCGCCCAGCGAATGGATGAAGGTGTCCCTAAGACCCATGGTCCGGAAATCCTTAAAAAGAAGGTTGAAACATTAGTTCGCCAAAAGGTGCAACAATTCAAACTCGACAGAGCAAAGATTCTTTTAAAAACAGGAAGCCCCTTACATCAGAAAACTGAATCAGCTCTCTTAAGCTCTCTTACAGAGGACACCCTTTTTCAAACAGGCAAAAATGACCCTCATAACCACAAACGGTACAATGCTGCTGTTGCCCTTATGGTTGCTTATCGAGCCTCTCTGAGCGCTGACGCAAAACAAGATTTTACGAAAAGATTTGATCTTTGGAAAAGCTATTTTCACCTGCTTGACTGCAAAACCCTTTCCCAATATGTGAAGTGGCTTGCAGATGACTGGGGTATATTTGAAGCCCCCGAAAGCAGTCTGGGTGAGTCCTTATCAGAGATCACCAAAAAACTAACAAATGCACAAATTTTAGGCTCAGAAGAAGAAATTTCCCCCCAGAGAACCAAAAGTAAAGTTTACCAAATCCAGAGAGATCTCCTTGCAGGGCAAACCTTGAGCTTTTTTGATCAGGCCAATCCGTTGGAACAAGGGACTCTTTTGTCCATTATGGATCTTTTACTAACGCGCCTAAATGATAAATATAAAATTCATTTAGACAAGCAATTGCAAGCCAAATTCAATAAACCTTACCCCGAACCACTGGTGGAGCAAAAACCCAGAGTGATCAAAGAGCCTCATTTGCACTGTGTAAGCTCGGTTGATACAAGCGACCCTAACCTATTGCAAGTTGCAAAATCTGAAAGACTTACAGACGTTGTTAAATATATTCTTGAAGACAAAGATCCTCTTATTCAGGCTGCTCATTATGGATTAACAGACGAGGTTAAGACACTTATTGAAGCTGAAAAACAAAAGAATCTTCAAGGTGTCGGGACCTTCCTGAATCATAAAAATGTTAACACTATGGATGCCTTAAGTACTGCAATTAATAATGGGCACGCAGACACCGCCTTGGCACTCATTCAGGCAGGTGCCGATCTTGACCAGATAACAACTCAAATGGGTCAAACCCCCCTCATTCATGCTGCCTTTGCAGGAATGACAGACGTCGTAAAGGTCCTTATTGAAAGAAAGAAAAAAACAAGCAATCCTCAAGACTTTTTTAAGTACCTCAGTTACAAAGACATAAAGGGCGTAGATGCCATGTTCGCCGCACGTAATCGTGGTCATGAGGCGGTTGCCGCTCTTCTTAAAGAGGCTGGAGCCGTTGATGTTGGCCAAGACGGTCGCACGCAATTGATGATTGCAGCTGCCAAAGGGGACACAAGTGAGGTTCTTAATCTTATCGCCCTCGAGAAAAGAAAGAGCCCCATAAAATTAGCAAATTATCTGAATTATCAAGAAAGGAATCACCTAAACGCCCTTGGATACGCCATTCATTTTAAGAAGACAAAAACAGCGCTCGCCCTCATTGTGAGTGGTACGAACCTTGATGAGTTGCTGCAAGGTAATAACACGCCTCTCCATATTGCTGCCATATCAGGCGAAAAAGAGGTTGTTGAAGCCTTGGTTAAGAAACTAAGGGGGGTTAGAACTAAAGAAGAGTTTGAAAAATACCTTCATTTAAAGAACGACGCCGGCCAAGACGCCATAACAGCTGCTGCCGATAATCACCATGACGACATTGTCCAACTTCTGCAGCAAGCTGGAAAAATGCCGACCTAATGTCAATATTTTGGCCACCAACCCCCCAAATTTCCCCTATCCCTGCGACACGGAACCTGAGATAATAAAAGTATAAAAATAGACTAAAATAAGTTCATAGATACCATGCGTCGTTTTAGAAAAGCAAAAATAGTTGCCACTTTAGGGCCATCGAGTGCAAGCCAGGAGATGATCTCCAACTTGTTTTTGGCCGGCGTGGACGTGTTCCGCCTCAATTTTTCCCATGGCTCTCATGAAGATCATCTGCAGACGGTCAAAATAATTCGCGCCCTCGAAAAAAAAGTCAAAAGGCCCATCGGCATCCTTATGGATTTGCAAGGACCTAAGCTTAGAGTCGGTAAATTTGCCGATCATCATGTGACATTAACAGCAAAATCCCCCTTTCGCCTTGATATGGATACGACCCCCGGCGATGAGACCCGCGTGAATTTGCCCCACCCAGAAATCTATTCCTGCTTAGAAAAAGGAACGGATCTCCTGCTCGATGATGGAAAATTGCGTTTGCGGGTGAAGTCTTGGGGGGCCGACTATATTGAAACGGAAGTCATTATTGGGGGCGAATTGTCCGACCGCAAAGGCGTCAATGTCCCTGGGGTGATTTTGCCCATTTCCGCGATGACGCCGAAAGACCGGGTGGATCTGGATTTTGGTCTTTCCCAAGGGGTAGACTGGGTTGCCTTGTCGTTCGTTCAACGCCCGGAAGATATTCTGGAAGCCCGCCAGCTGATCAAAGACAAAGCTAAGATCATAGCCAAGCTAGAGAAACCTATGGCGATCCAGTACCTTCATGAAATCATTGATTTGGCCGACGGCATCATGGTGGCCCGTGGGGATTTGGGCGTTGAAATGGCCCCTGAAGATGTGCCCAGCATTCAAAAGCGCATCATTCGTCAATGTCGTGTGGCTGGAAAGCCGGTCATTGTGGCCACGCAAATGTTGGATTCCATGATCTCGAACCCCTCCCCGACCCGCGCTGAAGCGTCTGATGTCGCAACCGCCATTTATGATGGTGTTGATGCGGTTATGCTCTCGGCCGAATCGGCTTCAGGGAAATACCCGGTAGAAGCCGTGTCGATGATGGATCGCATCATCTTTCGAGTTGAACAAGACCATGTTTATGCACAAATGCTCGAAGCAACCCGACCTGAACCCCTTGCCAACATCCCGGATGCCATCACAACAGCCGCCCGACATGTCGCCCATACCATTAGCATCACGGCTATGGTGACCTTCACAGATTCTGGGGCAACCACTCAACGGGCCGCGAGAGAACGCCCAGAAGTCTCCATTCTTGCAGCGACGCCCAACATCACAACCGCCCGTCAACTTGCGTTGCTGTGGGGTACCCACCCTGTTCTGACAGAACAGATCCACTCTTTTTCTGAAATGGTCAACAAGGGCTGTAAAGTCGCCTTTGATCAGAAATATGCAAAAGCCGGGGATCTGATTATTGTGATTGCTGGGGTTCCCTTTGGCGTATCGGGGGGCACCAATATTTTGAGAATTGCAAAGATTGAAACTTTTTCGGAGGACAGTTAAATGACAACGACAGCAAATCCCCAAAAGATCCTAACAATCCAAGAAGAGACCCTGCCCCGCTGGGACTTGAGTGACTTTTATGCCTCTTTCAAGGACCCTAAAATCCAAGCGGATTTAGATCAAGCTGAGTCAATGACAACTGACTTTGCAAAGTCTTACGCTGGCAAATTTACCCCGACCGGATCCTGGTCCGGCAAAGACTACGCATCAGCGATTCAAGCCTATGAAAAGATTGATGAGCTTATGGGTAAACTCATGAGTTATGGTTATTTGCTCTTTGCAACAAACGTTAGCAATCCCCCGGTTGTCCAGTTTTTTCAAATGATTCAAGAGCGCGTCACAACCATTTCCTCCCATCTTATTTTCTTCACCCTTGAGCTCAATCAAATTGAAGATAAAACTCTTGAGAGAGCTTACCTTGAGAGTCCTGAATTGACGCGCTACAAGCCTTGGATCGATAGCATTCGATTATTTCGAAAGCACCAACTCTCTTCGGAGTTGGAAAAGCTCTTGCATGAAAAATCTGTGACGGGACGTAATGCCTGGGTTCGTTTGTTTGAAGAAACCTTGGCTGGTCTAAAATTCCCCCATGAAGGCGAAGAATTGGCTCTGGCCGATATTTTGAGTCGCTTCAGTCATAAAGATCGGCAAGTCCGGCAAGAGGCAGCCCACGCCTTGTCAAAAGGCCTGAAAGGCCATACATCAGTCCTCACGCTTGTCACAAATACCCTCGCCAAAGATAAGGAAATTGAGGATACTTGGCGCGCATTTCCCCATCCCGTAGCATCTCGAAATTTGTCCAACCAAGTTGAAGATGAAGTTGTAGACGCACTTGTCAAAGCCGTAAAAGCTAACTATGGCCGCCTTTCCCATCGCTATTACGCCATGAAAGCCAAGTGGCTAGGCTTACCACAGCTTGAGTATTGGGATCGCAATGCCCCCTTGCCTGAGACCGATCACACGCTCATTCCTTGGGCAAACGCGCAAGAAATTGTTCTCGAGGCCTACCATTCCTTCCATCCGGAAATGGCAACCATCGGGCGTCGATTCTTTGATTCTCCTTGGATTGATGTGCCCTCCCAAAGCGGGAAGGAATCGGGCGCCTTCTCCCACCCGACGGTACCGAGCGTGCACCCCTACATCCTATTGAATTATCATGGAAAAATAAGAGACGTCATGACGTTGGCCCATGAGCTTGGTCATGGAATTCACCAAGTTTTGGCCGCCGACCAAGGGTACCTACTTTCTGGAACCCCCTTGACGATTGCCGAAACAGCTTCCGTATTCGGAGAGATGCTCACCTTTAAAGCCCTGCTTGCCAAAACAACTTCCCCTGCCCAACGCCGTAGCCTTCTCGCCTCCAAAGTTGATGACATGATCAATACCGTCGTGCGCCAAATTGCTTTCTTTGAGTTCGAACGTGCGGTTCATGAGCGCCGTCGAGCCGGAGAATTAACAGCTGAAGATATTGGAGATATTTGGGTGTCCACCCAAAAGGAAGCCATGGGAGACGCTGTTCATATCGACCCCATCGTTCGCCCCTATTGGGGATATGTTTCCCACTTTATTCATGCCCCTTTTTACGTGTATGCCTATGCCTTTGGGGATTGCTTGGTCAATTCATTATATTCCGTCTATGACTCTGGATTTCCCAATTTCCAAGCACTTTATCTCGATCTCTTAAAAGCAGGCGGCACAAAGCGATATCCTGAACTGTTAAGTCCGTTTGGCTTGGATGCCAAAGATCCCGCCTTCTGGAACCAAGGTTTGAACGTTGTAGCTGGATTCATTGATGAACTAGAGCGTCTGTCCTGATACATAAACAACAGTTGCTCGAGGTAAGGTCCATATATCATGAAGATCACTCGAATTTATACAGGTGATGACAACCAATCCCATTTCGAGGATATTGACATACCCCTGGAAGACAATGGGGACATTGGCAAGCTCTCACAATTCATCCACGCAACAGGCGTCATCTTTCGTGAAACCCCCCCAGACTACTTCTATGAGTGGCATACAGCGCCCACACGCCAATACGTCGTGATGCTTGAGGGAGATGTTGAAATAGAAATTGGGGATGGAACCCGGCGTCAATTCACGAGCGGCAATATCCTACTTGCTGAAGATACCAAGGGCCAAGGACACATTTCACGCGCAATTAACAACAAGACACGCAAATCTCTCTTTATTACCCTAGACTAACGCCTATATCTCTAATTTTTATAAATTTTTCTCAAAAGGGGGTTGATTTATTTCAAAACAATCCCATTTTATCCCAAAGAGGCCTCTATTCTCAGATGGGATGATGATGATGCTGAAAAACTTTTTAACAAATGAAGAGGGACGAACCAGCTGGGAACTTTCCCTTGTTGGATTCTTAGTTCTGTTTAGTTTTTTCGTCATCATCTTTCACTTCTTTGGCGCCCCGCCCCTTTAATATCACTCAAAATTTAACGAATTAATCTCCCGTTAACCATTTATTAATTTCTACCGATCATCATGGGACGTGGATAGGGTAATTTTATGATTACTTTGAATTAATTTGTAAAATTAGAGGGAGTATTGTTATGAAAAAGTTAAATTTATTTGGTCTTGATGAAAAAGGTGGTGGACTAATTGAGTATGTTCTTATTATTAGTCTGATCGCGCTTGCCGCTATTGCCGCTATGACAACTGTTGGTACAAAAGTTAATACCAGCATGACAACAATCGGCAACAAGCTATAAATAGTCATTAAAATGAATGGGTTGGGTGGTTGATCGCCATTTATATGGTGAACAAGTTCCTGACCCATTCACACTTCATTAAACATTTTTTCAGCCCACCCCCTATTCTCTTCTCACCCGCCGTTTTAAAAATTTCTTACTCACTTCTTTGAATTATAACAGTTCCTTTAACCGCATCTTAACAAATCTTGCGCCAAAATAATGATGTAAGTGAATTAAATGTTTAATTAATTAGACTTTGTTAAAAATGTCGACGTGGTTAAAAAAATATGATGATTAAGGGAGTAGAAAAATGAAAATGTTATCTTTATTCAGCAAATCAGAACAAGGTGGTGGTTTAATCGAGTACACGCTTATCATTGCTTTGATTGCTCTTGCTGCTATTACAGCAATTACAACTGTTGGTACAAAAATCAACACAAGCATGACGAACGTTTCTAACAAGCTATAAACCACGAAGAAAGAATTATTTCTTCGCATTTATCGCTAGGTTAATTGGCTCCCCTTTTTGAATATGGGGAGCCAAGGAAACTTTGTAGCTTGACGATACTCTGAATAACAGGGTGAGGGGGGTTCTTATGAATACCGCAGCAACGACAAAGACATCTTTAACGCAAGCCTCTTCACAAGAGAGCATAAACAATCGTCTCATGCCCTTGCGTTCGATGATCTATAACGCTCTGATGATCCGGATTGATCCAAATACTGCTGTTCAAATGACCCCTGGTGAGCTTCAGCAAGAAACAGAAGATTTCGTTGTCCAATTTGTTAATTCCCAAGGGGTTCAACTGAATCGTCGGGAACAAAAGCAAGTTGCAACAGACATCGTCAATGACATGATTGGCTTTGGTCCTCTTGAACAACTCTTAAGTGATGATTCTGTCACTGATATCATGGTTAATGGACCCGAAATGGTCTATGTGGAACGCCAAGGTAAAATTGAAAAGACCTGGGTCACCTTTCGCGACCATGCCCATATCATGCAAATTGCCCAACGCATCGCCAACCGTATCGGTCGACGCATTGACGAGGCCAGCCCCATGGTTGACGCACGGTTGCCAGATGGAAGTCGTATCAATATTATTACGCCTCCGGTATCCTTAAACGGCCCTGTTCTCTCCATTCGTAAGTTCTCTCGCAGATCCATCGATATCAACCTTATGGTTAAGCAAAAAAATCTCTCCGCAAAAATGGCAGAATTTCTCCAAATTGCGACAACTTGCCGCCTAAACACTTTGGTCTCTGGAGGAACAGGTTCGGGGAAGACGACTCTATTGAATGCATTGTCTGAAATGATCAATCCGAGAGAACGTATTGTCACAATTGAAGATGCAGCTGAACTTCGTCTCAAACAACCCCATGTCGTCCGTCTTGAAATGCGTCCTCCCAACGTTGAAGGGGAAGGAGCAATCTCCATACGCGATTTATTGAAAAATGCCCTACGTATGCGCCCTGACCGTATCATTGTTGGTGAGGTTCGCGGTGAAGAAACCATCGACATGCTCCAAGCCATGAATACGGGTCACGATGGTTCTATGTCCACCATCCACGCAAACAGAGCCACAGATGCTTTACTGCGCTTAGAGAACATGATTACAATGTCCGACTCTGGTGTTCCAGGAAAAGTAATCCAAGCCCAAATAGCGGGCGGTGTGGATATGATCGTGCAAATTGAACGTATGCGCGATGGCATTCGTCGTATTAACGAAATTATTGAAGTTGTTGGGCTTGAAGGAGACAAAATCAAAACTCAAACTGTGTTTGAATTTGCCTATAGTGGGGAAGATAAAAACGGCCGCCTCACAGGTGACTATGTACCTCGTGAAGGTGTTATTCCAACGTTTATGGAAAAAGCCAGGTATTTTGGCTTAGACCAAAAATTAGCACAAATCATGGGGCTATCATGACCCAGTCTTTCCTTCTGGCAATTCTGGTTACCATTAGTATTACGGTGTTTCTCTATGTCTTAACACTTTCTCTCCTTTTCCCCATGATAAGAGCGCGTCGCCATTTGCGGGAACGTTGGGAAGAGTATGGGTCTGCTGTCATTGAACGTTGGGAGAGAACCTCAAAAAAGCTTGAGGACCGGCGCATGAGATCACTCCAAGTAGAGAGCAGATTAAAGGCTTTTCTCGCCCACCCTTACCCTTCTTTAAAAATGATAAAACATTTGTTTTATCGAAGCGGTGTCTTCCCTAATCTTAAATTGCACATCATCTGTCAGGCCTGTGGCATCCTTATCGGAACAGACGCTATCTTCTTGACGTTCAAATTCTCTTTAATCAACTCGTTTATATTGGGATCTTCCATCTCATTATTGGGACATTATTTCTATTTAAGAATCAAAGAAAGTCTGTGGAAAAAAGCATTTATCAATATTTTCCCTCTTTCCTTAGATATCATCACCCGTGGCCTCAAATCTGGTATGACACTTGGTCGTGGTATTGCCATGGTTTCAGAAGAAGTAGAAGAGCCTGTGGGAGGTGAATTTAACTACATGGCCTCCCAATTACAGATTGGTATCACCCCTGATGATTCCTTAGCGGAAGCCGCTGCTCGGATCGGCATTGATGAATTTCGATTTTTCTCATTAGCCCTCATCATTCAACGAGAGATGGGGGGAAGCCTTGCAGATATCTTAGGAAAATTGTGTGAAGTAATTCGAGAACGAGATCGCTTTCGTAAAAAAGTATGGACCCTGTCATCAGAAAGCCGTGCAACAGCCCTCATTGTCGGAGCACTCCCTCTTGTCATCGGAGTTCTGGTTGAGTTTATTAGTCCGGGGTACATGAAGTTCTTCTTCACGGATCCAACAGGGAAAATCTTGTTGTGGGTCTGTGCTGGATTATCGTTCACAGGTGGTTTTGTTATTATGCGCATGATGAAGGTGGAGGCGTAAAGAATGCCAGAAATTAACTTCATCATTTTCCAATCTCTAAACATGGCAATTGCTGCAGGCATTAGTATCTTTGTTCTTTTTTATATGACTGGAAAATTGTTGTTTACTTGGCCAAAGCTAGATGCTCGTTTAGAGCAGGTACGTGCAGATTATAGTCTAGCTAACCCTCACTACTTAAAAGAAAACCTTAATTATACATTCATGCAGACGAAGAAAAAGAAGGACAAGAAAAAAGGGGATTTTAAGAAACGCATCATCGACACCATCCTTAAAAACCCCTTTCTAGATGAAGAAAACATGAAGACAAGTTTTGAGCAAGCTGGTTGGCACGCAAAAGAAACACAAATTATTTTTCTAACCTCAAAACTGTTAAGCTTCTTTCTAGGAATTGCTGTAGGTTACATTGTGATTAGAACGCGTCCATCCTTAATGGATGCCTCTGGTGCTATCAAATGGTTAATTCTTATCTTAACATCTTTATCCGGATGGCTTGTACCGGACCTCTTTTTAAAAGGGGTCATCAAAAAGCGCGTTGAGCTGATTGAAAAACAATTTCCTGATGCTCTCGACTTAATTATTATTTGTCTTCAGGCTGGTTTGGGACTTAATCGAGCCATTGAGCGTGTTGCAAAAGAAATCTCTCTTTTTGGTAAAGAAATTGGGTATGAATTGATGATTACCAATGTCGAACTAGAGATTATCCTTGACCGACGTCAAGCCTTGCAAAACCTTTACTCGCGCGTTCCGAGTCAAATTATTCGCACCTTCACAACAACCGTTTTGCAATCAATCCAGCAGGGTACCCCAACGTTGCACGCGCTGGATATTCTATCAAAAGAAATTCGTGATACTCGTATGCATAAAGCAGAAACAAAAGCTGCCAAATTGCCATCCTTAATGGTCATCCCTTTGGTTTTATTTGTGATGCCAAATCTTTTTATTGTCCTCTTAGGGCCAGCTATCGTGAGGTTGCTTAATGTTCAATAAATTAACTTCTTCTATCCGTCTCAATAAAATCTTTTCTTGCCAAAAAGGGGCTTCTCTTGTCGAGTTCGCTATTGTTTTCCCTATTTTGATTACAATTATATTAAGCATTTTTGAATTGGGAATCATGCTGACAATTAAAGTCAATATGCAAAGCTGTGTCATGAGTGGCGCATTTTATGGAGCAACAGGCGCGTATACCACGGGATCAACCCGTACAGCTTCCGCCCAAGCCGTTATGACAAATGGTATGTCGTCGATCCTCAACCCATCCAACGTGACAATGACCCTTCAGTCCTACCCTACTTTTGCCATTGCTAATTTGGGGGGTCCAGGCACAGCCGGCTCAGGCAATGCAGGACAAGTCGGAATGTACAAGATGCAATATGCCTATTCCCCCTCAAGTCCTCTTATAGCTGCACTCTTTGGGGGGACAAAAGTTCTTCAAGCAACAAGTTATACAAAAAATGAAGGGACTTTTCCATCATGATCCTTTTCAAGAAATTTCGGCAATTTACACAAGAAACGAAAGGGGCCTCGATGGTCGAGTTTGCCCTTATCCTTCCTTTGTTGTTGACTGTTTCTTTAGGTATCTACGAAGCAACAAATTACATTCTTTTGAATGCAAAATTAAACGAAATTTCTTCTGGAGTTGCAAATTGGGTTGGAGCACAAACAAGCACCGCAACCATTACAGATTGTTTAATAGGAGCCAACTTGATGGGAACGGACTATAACTTTACCACAAAAGGGAAAGTCATCGTCACAGGGTTACAACAGGTTGGAACCTCCACAAGTCAAACCCTTGTTTGGCAACAAGGCTCCCCCGGGGCGTTGAGCCAAATCTCAAGCGGGGGTCAGGCTCCATTTCCCGTCTTAGTTGACAAAAATGTTATTATTGTTGAAGTTTCTTATCAATATCAACCAACCTTTCCCTATCTGGCGGCTATTTTCCCCTCTATAACTTTATCAAAAGTCGCACAATCCGTTCCCAGAGGCTCCGGCGCCTTTAATCCTTTACCCGCAACGTAAAGGAAAATATGAAATGAGGCTTACTGATTCTTTACCAAATCAGAAACTAAGATGGAATAAGGAAAGACTATGCTCATTTTTGAGTCGGTCCCTTTCTTGTATGTGGCCCAAAATCGATACCTTTAAACAAGCGGAAACAGGCTCCTCCTACATCCTAATGGGCCTGTACATACTCCCCTTACTTGTATTATTTGCCATGGCCCTCATCATTGTTAAAATTCACAAAGTCGGTTTGAAGTTTCGGATATTTAAACATAAGGAAGATGGGGGTGTCCTTATTTTAGTGGGCATATTGTTGACACCGATCATATCGATGCTTGGACTCGCCGTTGATACAGCTACTGGCTTCGAAAATAAACGCAGACTGCAAGCAGCTGTTGATGCTGCAGCCAGAGCAGGACTTGCAAATGGCAACGGTGATGTCGCAACCATAACCACGATCATTCAAAAAGTCTTTGCCGTAAATACGACGAATATGAAGAACATTATCGGTCCTGTTATAAATGTCAATACAGGAGCAAATGTAATTTCTGTCTCAGCATCGGTCAAAGTAAACAATACTTTCATGAATATTGGCGGCATTCCTTTAAGCACTTATAATGCATCCAGTAGCGTCCCTTTATCTTTGGGGCCCAGTTCTGAAGTTGCCATTGTTTATGAAGTATCAGGCAGATCTCTTCAAAATAACTTCCATCAAATAATGTGTGATCAATTGATCAAATTTGTGACGAGTTTGCCCAATAACGTCATGGTTAGCATTACCCCCATTGCCACAGAGTTTTTACTAGACTCAAAAACAACAGCTAACAATGCTTTATTTTCACACCTTGATATGGGCAGCAATGATGAGATGGCTAATCCTGGCTTCTTTCCTTTAAACCCCGCTCAGGCTTGGAACACAACAAATTATGGCTCCGTGACTAACCCGTTTTATACACAAGGTCAATATGCTGTCTACCCTACTGACCCTGGTGTCCTCATAAGCAACACTTCGCCAGGCATGTGCAAGCTACCACAACCAAATTACCCCTCGTGTTCATCTATCAAATGGCCAACGAAATGCCCCTCGACGCAAAATATTTCTTGTTCTCAAGTTTATAGTTATGCCTCCGGTAAGGCTTACCCCATCCTCCCGTTGACCCTTAACAAAACGCTTGCTGTCAATTATATCAAGGGTTTAAAAGAGTTTGCAGCCCCATCAGATGGATTTTTTCCATCTCTTTTATCTTGGGGATGGCGCACGATTGACCCAAACTGGAACGATTTTTGGCTGGTCAATTCAGAGCTCAACAACACGTCCAGGTCAATAACGAAATACCCACAACCCTATGGATCAACTTACAAAAGTATGATTCTCGTATTTAATGGAAATCCTTATTGGGATGACTATAAGAAGAACATTTCAAGCATTTATAATAACAAATGTGGAAACTCACAAAAGGTTGTTAACGGTCTAAACCACTGGTTAATGACGGGGTACGGCATGGTGCCTGTCCCAACAAATCGTCAATCTTTTGTGAATGACATTACATGTGAAAATCGGTGGTATAAAACAATGGACAAAGGCCTAGGCCTCAATCTGTCTGATGCCACAAACTATAACTCAACGGTCGACGCATCAACGTATGCCGAAGGTGTATTAAATGCAGTTGGTGCCAAGTTTTACCGAATCTGCAACAATATTAAAATGAAAAATATTGATATTTTTGTTTTATCAAGCAATGACTTACAATCTCTATCAGCCTGCAGCAACTCAAGCTCAAATACTTACACAATAAACAATTCTGCCACCAGCATTTCCAAAGCTTTAGACGAAGTGAGGACGAAGATTGTTGCAAAATCATTCGGCAACCAAACACCTCCGTCAAGTGGAGAGAAAGCTGGTAGCGGATCTGGTGGGAATGATGGATCCCTATCGAGTGGTGGAGAATCCGGCAAAGGCGATGGCAAATCCAACGGAGATGGCAAACCGACCGGCGGTGCATCCGGCAAAGGCGACGGCAAAGGGGACAATAAGTCCAACGGAGACGGCAAACCCACTGGCGGTGCATCTGGCAAAGGCGACGGCAAAGGGGACCATAAGTCTAACGGAGACGACAAACCAACCAGCGATACATCCGGCAAAGGCGATGGTAAATCAAACGGAGACGGTAACCCCACTGGCGGTGCATCCGGCAAAGGCGACGGCAAAGGGGACAATCAGTCCAACGGAGACGGTAAACCCACTGGCGGTGCATCCGGCAAAGGCGACGGCAAAGGGGACAATAAGTCCAACGGAGACGGCAAACCCACTGGCGGTGCATC
>JAIESE010000002.1 GCA_019746225.1 Alphaproteobacteria bacterium
AGTTTTTGAATTTGTACGTCAAGGCTCTGTTCATTTTTAGACACACGGGCATATCCAAATTTCATTTTCACTTCCTGATGTATAAATTTTTGTTCCAAAAACAAGAATAACCGTGTATTTTGGCGTAAATTATTTTGGCATTAGTTTTGGAACGAATTTTCGTTTGTTTCATTTCAAAATGCAAGGTCTTTGCGCATTGTATCAAAAACATCTGTTTTTGGTACGCATCAGGAGTCATTATGTCAGCCATTGAAAAGACCGCTTGTCCCAGTTTCCCAAAAAGGAACAAAACCAAACTCGTAGCTATTCATTACTGCAGGATGAAATCATCATGATTATTCTGGTAGCAAAATACGATATCACCCATTCACGCTTTTATGGATTAGGATAAGCATGCCAGTTAGTTTTTTATCACCAGCCCAACGGGATAACTATGCACGATACCCTGATAACCTGTCATCAGATATTGCTGCCAGTCTTTTTTTCCTGGATGACCAAGATCTTGAATGGATAGCAGGCAAGCGTGGTGATTTCAGTCGCTTGGGTTATGCCTTGCAACTTGTAACAGTGCGTTTTCTCGGAACCTTTATTAATGATTTTCTGACTCTACCACATGTAGTGGTGGAACGAGTTGCTTCTCAAATCAGTATTTCGGGTGCCAGAGAATGTTTGTCAATTTATCAAGTCAGCAGGCAGCGTTGGCAACATAATGTTGAAATCCGATCTCGTTATGGATACGTTGAATTTGTAGAGAAAGGTAGTCGTTTTCGACTTGGGCGTATATTGTGCGCATTGTGCTGGACTGGTACTGATAGACCAGGTGTACTTTTTGATCATGCAATAGCTTGGTTGTGTACAAACAAAATATTGCTGCCTGGTGTGACAGTCCTTGAGCGTTTTATCGCAGAAATTCGTTCCAGGATGGAATCTCGCTTATGGCGAATGTTGATTAAAAAATTAACTACTGAACAGCAAAAAAAACTGAGTGACCTCTTGGTAACAGAGGATGACGAACATAAGTCATTGCTTGATAAGCTACGTAAAGGTCCAGTTAGTGTCAACAGTACTGCTCTTGTGCAAGCATTAAAACGAGTTGAATCTGCTCGCACCATGCGTGTTGACTTGCCATTGTACCGCATACCAGCCAGCAGAATAGCAATACTGGCGCGTTACGCCAATACAGCAAAAATTACAGCAATCAACCGCTTGCCTTTTGAGCGTAAAATGGCCACGCTCGTTGCATTTGCCAATCATTTTGAATCAGACTCACAAGATGATTCGCTGGACGTGCTCAGTATGGTATTGGGTGATTTATTCTCAAAAGCCAAGCAGGAAAATAAAAAGACGCGATTGCGAACTCTTAAAGATCTTGATAAAGCTGCGGCCACATTGCTTGATGCCTGTAGGTTACTACTGAATACGGAATTCCCTGATCATGAAATTCGGGATGCCATTTATAAAACCGTAGGTCATGAAGCACTCATCCATGCGGTTGAAAATGCCAGCGCCTTAATCAGGCCGCCAAGTAATGTGTTTTATCATGAGCTTGAACAAAAGGAAAAAACCGTTCAAAAATTTTTACCAGCGCTTCTTCGAGTGATCAATTTTGAGGGTAATCAGGCGGGAAAACCTCTTCTTGCCAGTCTTGAATGGTTAAGGGGAAAACAAACCGATGAACCACCAATGGAGATCGTTGGGAAGTCATGGAAACGTAACGTCATTATTAAAGATGAATGCAGCATTATCAAGTGGTCACAAGAAGAACCACGCCCCACTTATCGTGTCATAAAAAAGCTTT
>JAIESE010000003.1 GCA_019746225.1 Alphaproteobacteria bacterium
TCGTGCCATATTTTCCTCCCTATTTTAACGTCCAAATCCTAACTTATTTTCTGGACCTGTTATAGGGGGTCAGGACACGATTATGAGTATTATTGCTTGGAGGCTATTTTTTATGACTTTGTTAGCAAGAACCCATCCTGAACTTCCTTGCACAGCTTTGTTGTCTGAAGAAGAATGGAAGGTCCTTTATGCAAAAACTCATCAAACACAATCTTATCCAAATGCGCCTCCTCCTGTAAAAGATGCAATTCTATGGATTGCTCAACTTGGAGGATTCTTAGCTAGAAAAGGAGGTAAGAACCCTGGACCCATAACACTTTGGCGAGGATGTAAGCGGCTCACTGATTTATCAGAAGGATGGAATCTTGCTTCACCATAATACTTGTGGGTAATAGTAAGTCGCAGAACCGTACGTGAAGTAGGGTAGACAGCCAGCGAGTTATTCTCGTTTCCAAGAGTACTTTTCCAACAGCCCCCCTCCGAACCGCTCGTGACTCTTTCGATGTCAAGCGGCTCTCCAGTAATCCTTACGTTGAAAGATTCTTCCCGTCATACTTGCCATAGTGAATACACTGATGGCATTTTTGACATAAAACAAGAGTTTTACGTTGCATTGCTGACATTTTCCTTTTCCACTCAGGTTGTGTCGTACATCCTTTTTTCTTTAGATCTACTAGTTTGCGGATGTGGTGCACTTCAATATTTTCATGCGATCCGCATAGTTCACATTCTTCAGCTAGAAGGCGTCGCACGACTTCGCTGCGCTGACTCCAGATTGGTTTTGTAAGATTATCATTTACGCTGACCCATTTATTCCATTTTAGGGATATCCCCCCAAAATGGGTGATAAGTGGTTTCCTTGGCGCTGCACGTTCGACTTTGACCAGGAGGACTTTTCGTTCTCCTTCTTCTGTCATGATCTTTGTGCCATACCGTTTATAGATTTTCGGGCACGTTGTCTTATATTTACTTGCCAACGTTTGAACTAACGATACTTCCATCACATGCTTGAGTTTACCAAGTGTGTGAAGGTTATATGCCATCCGATAGTATTGCACGATTCCTCTATATTCTGCTTGGTATTGTGAAACGATACCATATGCTTCATCTATTGTCCGTTGAGGCATATGTCTAGATTTCCCGTGCTTCATGTATTTTGCACATTTTTCCTGTTTCACGTTTTTGGGAATACGAATGCCAGTACTCCCATTGATACAGCGTTGACCACGTCGGTCATGCTTACTGTTTTCATGGAGCACATAAATTTCGTATCCTAAAAATTTAGCTTTTTGATCACGGGCATGTGTAACCAATGTCTTTTCAGCGTTGAGTTCGAGTTTCAGGTCATTTAACAAGAATTCCGAAATCTTCTGCTTAATTGCCATTGCTTCGTTTTTAGTCCCAATTAATCCAAGCAGAAAGTCGTCTGCGTATCTCACATACCAAAGGCGTCGGAAATTTGGATCGTTTGGGTCACGTGATGGCATAGATTGAACCTATCGGTTGAGGCTATGTACACGCTTCCAATCGTTCTTTCTCCTTGCCTCTGTAGCCTGCATTGTTAGCCTGGCGTAAGGTGGATTTGTCTTTCTTCGCGAACCCTTTGTGTAGGCTGGTATAACCTGCTTTTCAACGTATTTATCCAAACGGTCGAGTACTATGTTGCTTAGAATTGGACCCGCTAACGACCCCTGTGGAACTCCACTGAGGGTGTTATTGAATTTCCAACCTTCCAAATATCCCGCTTTAAAAAGTCCACTCAAGAGTCGGATAAAGCGATTATCGTGAAAGCTCTCTTTGAGAATGTTAAGTAGAATCGTATGATCGATTCTGTCGAAACATGCACAGATATCCCCTTCGATAAACCACTTTGTCCCTCTCCCTTTTTGTGTTATTTCCAAAAGGGCAGTATGGCACCCTCGGTTTGGCCTAAATCCATGGGAATGTTCACTAAACTTTGGTTCATAATAGGCTTCCAGTATAATCCTTATTACTTCTTGAAGTAATTTGTCAGACCATGTTGGAAGTCCTAACGGCCTTAGTTTTGATTTTGCATTCTTTTTGGGTATATAGGTACGTCGCACTGGAGTCCATCTATATTGTTCATTACGTAGTAACTTAATGATCGTTTCAATTTTCTCCAATGACATCCCGTCAACTGTTTCTAACGTGACTCCTTCCGTCATGGCACCACCATTACGGTATATTTTACCGTAGGCGCGAAGATAGAGGTTTCGCTGATACAGTAGGCGGTAGGCATCTTGTACCGGCAGTCCAAGTTGTCCACGTTTACGTATAATATCAAGTATTGTCTCGGCGTTTCGCATCATGCGTACCTAGCAATTCCTTTCTATTCAATTACCTGTCACCCTTTGCCCTGTATATGGCTTTCCCATACTCTATAATGGGTCGGTAACTCCCATTGACTACTACGGTGACTCCGTGACCATAGGACTAGCGTCCCTTAGGCCATCCCATGTTTCACCATTAAGAAACAATATCAACATTATTGTTGATAATATAGAACGACTTAGGTTCTCCATTCATCTCCTTTAATAAGTTTACTACTTATCGCCCTTTGATCAGAGCATGACATAGACGAAAGTTTATTCTATGTTTATCAAAGGCATCGGGTATACAAACGTGCTACCGACGAGTGTGAAGTACCACCGCTGGAGATTGGAGTTCAGGCAGTTTAGCTTTAACCATATCGTTCAGGCGTTGCAAGGCGATATCATACACGTTTTCTGATATTCCTCGCTTTATTACCATGCTCTTGTCCCCTCCTCCTTTCAAATTTAGGTGAGGCATTCACCTCAAGGTCATGATCTCTGAACCTTGCTCAGCTTAGCTGAGTATTCCTTAACAGTACGACACGGCGCACACTTTGGCTTCACACGGCTCAAGCCCTTCAAAGGCCACCCATAGGTTACCCGGTTGTCCGCTTGGTGATTGTGGAGTCGTTAGAGCTTGAGTGAGGTTCCCTTTGATCCTGTTCAGGGGTCTTTCGCTTAGAACGAGATCGTTCTAAGAAGTATTTCTTGAATTGTGGATCGTAAGGAGTTGCCTCGGCTCTAATTTTAACGTGTCTGCGAATGGGTGTTTGCGCCGTCGTCAAGAGATCCAGGAAAGCACGCTCCCCTTTCTCATTCTTTACTGAGACTGAGAATATCCAATGCCGTAAGCCATGAGAGCGGAAATATTTTCTCCGCCTCCATTCGGCTGCTTTCTTTGGATGTCTTCTCTTAGCCCACTGCTTTATCACCATGAAGGTATGATGATCTACATAGCTGAAGGTGTCCTTGGCAACCACATGGCAAAAGTAATTCGCCCATCCCCTAATCTTTGGATTAAGTTGATGGATGAGGTTTTCTGTTGTTGCAGTTGCATTGGATTTGATCAACTCTCGGAGATTACCCAAGAAAGACTTAACGTTTCTCTTGGAGGGCTTTATCTTCAAGAACTTCTCTGGAAGCTCCGGTTATTACAAAGTCATCGGCCTAAGAAATCACATGCACCTTGTCCTTTTTAGCAGAGGCACTTTTAACTGTCTCTTCTAACCCGCTAAGTGCGAGGACAAAAATAGCTGGTGAGATGATACCGCCCTGTGGCAAACCGTCAAAGGTAGAATGCAAAGTCTTTTCTTCTATATACCCTGCTGTAAGCCATTTGGTTAGAAGAGTTTTATCCATAGGAATATTGTCTTGTAACCACGTCCCACTCAGGGAATCATAACATGCTCGAATATCACCTTCCAGAACCCAAGGTACTGATGTCTTTTAAACAAGTGCTTTAAAACACTGAGCAACAGCATCTGCCGTAGAGCGCTTGGATCTGAACCCATAGGTGTTCTTGTCCGCCATCATTTTCGCCACAGGTTTTAATGCCAAGAGATGCACCGCTTGGATCGCTCGACACAACATAGAGGGCATGGTCAAATGTAACTGCACTTAAGTCCAATAGATTTTTGGGATGGGCTACTATCACTCATCCATTTCATCCCTTACGAGGAATGCGCTTTGAAATTTTGGAGTGCAGAACACTTAACAAGCAAGATATTTTCAGCCTCAAAGATACACCCTATGGAACAGTGAGAGCAGTTCCCCGGGAGTGGACAGATAGAGCCGATCCTAATTTTTATCAATCCCCTCGTGATCCTTCATCCGTCTTGTCATTTACGCATCTTCTTCAGCTTACTGATTTTATAGATGTCCTGCGGCAGGCTAAATCCAAAAAACGAGAGGGTTGATTGATGGTAAAAGGTATGAGAATATCTGAATACCTTTATAACTGTTCAGACAAAAAAGAAGATTATGACCGCATCCACGCTAGAGCAAAAAAGAAAGCAGCTGATCAAACAGCTTCAAAGTCTCGATGCAGATATGCTTCGGGGATCACTTATAAAAAGGTACAGAAGATGCGGCAAGTCCAATTGCCATTGTGCTCAGGAACAAGGTCACGAAAGTTATTATCTTTCAGTCAGTATGCCTGGCAGAAATCCCATCATGGTATATGTCTCTTTCAAAAATCAAGACAAGGTCAAAAAAGCCTTAGCCAATTATCAAACGGCTCAAAGTATTCTGGAAGATATAAGTACGCTCAATCGCGAAGCTTTAGTGCAAAAGGAAATTTTATAGCAAGGAAATTATGGCCATCAAAATGGAACCCTCCTCCGTAATAGATGATGCAGCTATTTGTGTTGCCAATATGCTGCAAAGCTATTTGCTGAGTATTGTAAATTCCGTTACGAAAGAGGAGAATGTTCATGATTACAGGGAAAATACAACCCTATCACTTAACGAAGCAAGCCTACATTTATCTTCGCCAATCGACCATGGCACAAGTAAGGCTCAATCAAGAAAGTACCCAACGTCAATACGCCCTGCAAGACAAAGCTCAACAATTAGGGTGGTCTCCAACAATCATCAAAATCCTAGATGGAGACTTAGGAATGTCTGGCACGCAGAGCAGCAATCGGGAAGACTTCAAAACTCTTGTTGCCGATGTATCAATGAGCAAAGTAGGAGCGGTCTTTGCGCTGGAAGCGTCTCGCCTGTCTCGTTCTTGCACCGATTGGCACCGTTTGCTCGAGCTTTGTGCCATGACAAATACGTTAATTATCGACGAAGATGGATGTTACAATCCGTCCGACTTCAACGATCAATTATTATTAGGTCTCAAAGGTTCCATGTCTTTCGCAGAGCTCCATTTTATCCGCGCCCGCCTCCAGGGCGGTAAGGTGAATAAAGCTAAGAAAGGTGAGTTGAGGTTTCCTTTACCGGTTGGTTTTTGCTACGATGACCAAGGCCGTGTTCGTTTAGACCCTGATGAGCAAGTGCGTCATACTTTACATTTGTTTTTTAGTGTGTTTAAGGAGAAGGGAAGCGCCTATGGAGTCATTCATCATTTTGCCCAAAATCATATTCAATTCCCCAAAAGACCTCACGGTGGCGTGAGGAAAGGAAAACTTGTTTGGGCGCGATTAACGGAGGCACGGGCGCGGGCCATTATAAAGAACCCTTCTTATGCTGGCGCCTATGTGTATGGTCGCTATACGTATCAAAAGAAATTATCACAAACGGGACAACTTCTTGTAACTCCTATTATCCTGCCTATGGAAGAATGGCCTATTATGATAAAAGATCATCATGAAGCCTATATTGCCTGGGAAGATTATGTGCATAATCAAAAAATTCTAAAACAGAATCAAACAAATGCAGAAATAAACTTGCTTCCTTTGAACGCGCGAGAAGGTCACGCCCTTTTGCAAGGACTGATTATTTGTGGTGATTGTGGCCGTCGAGTGACCATACGCTATAAAGGGCACGCGGGGGTTTGCCCTCGATATGAATGTAATTATCGAAAAAATCAAGGAATGGGCAAAAGCTCATGTTTATCGGTAGGGGCGCCTGCTTTAGATCAAGCGATATCCCAAAGAGTATTGAGGGCTATAACACCTGCTCAAATTGAAATCGCTATTCAGGCTTTTGAAGAGTTAGAGCAAAGAAACCAATCTCTTGAAAAACAATGGCTCATGAAAATTAAGCGGGCAGAATATGAGGCGCAACTTGCTCAACGCCGTTATGAAGAAGTTGATCCTTCCAACCGTTTGGTAGCAGCGACTCTTGAAAAAGATTGGAACGATGCGCTGACCTTCCTGCAAGAAGTCCAATCTCAATATACTGATTATCAAAAGCAAAATATCCTAGTAACAACAAAAGAGCAGAAAGAGAATTTATTGACTCTTGCTAAAGATTTTCCACGCTTATGGAATGCTCCTTCCACCTCATCCAAAGATCGTAAACGCATGCTCCGTTTGCTCATAAAGGACATCACAATTGAAAAAAGTAAAACAGAACGGAAGGTTATTTTGCACATGTGTTGGCATGGCGGTGCCTTAGAGTCTCTTGAAGTTCCGATCCCTCCACCATCATATGAAAGATGGAGGCACTCAGATGAAATTGTTAATAGAGTCAGAGAATTAGCCCTGACCCTAACAGACCGAGAAATTGTTGAAAAATTTAATCAAGAATGCCTTAGAACAAATAAGGGCAATCCTTTTACTCTCTATAGTATAGAATGGATTCGATTTAAACATAAGATTCCTGCTACGTTACCCAGACCAGATGAACTTTCTATCAACCAAGCTGCAGAAAAATTTAATGTGAGTCATCATGTTGTGCGTTATTGGATTGAGCGAAAAATGGTTAATGCGCGTCGTTTGCGCCAAAAATTTTGGGTATCACTTGACCCAGATAAAGAAGCTGCATTAAAAAAGAAAGTTGAAAGCTCAACTAAAATTGCAGTTGCTCGTTTAAAATCCCAAAGTTCAACTGTAGGAGGGGCATTATGAAACCACCGTCGGAATACTCAATGGCCTTTGGCCTCCACCTCGACTCTTAGGAATATATATCCGACGCAGTGGCTGAGGTTGATACCCCCGCCGTCGTAATGTTTTAACCGCTTCTATCTTCTGTTTTGGCGTTTTCCAAAGAACACCATCAACCCCTGAAGTTTTAGCTCCATAGCTTTGAGTTACTCGTCTAACAGCCAAGAGTTTGGCGCAATTGAGTGCGTCAACAACCACTGTAAGGCTTTCACCTTACCGTAGCGTTTTTCTCGAACAGCCTTTGCGATACGCAATTGCAGTCGCCTTACTTCTTCGCTAATCTGTTGCCAGTTGATGGTTGTCCAGGTTAGTTCTAAAGCTGGAGATGCACCAGTCAATGATATTGTCATTGCCGACATTTGCTTTTCTTCATTCTTATGGTTCTCCAATTTATCTCGCAAAGAAAGACCAGTTGGACGTAGGCCTGCTTTCGCAGAGGGTGACGTTTAAACCCTTATCCGCCCCATTACAGGACGACATTCGCTTCTTCCAACCTCCCAATCCTGCACAACCATAGGTCATTCTTGCGACTGACTGTCCCTTACGGGAGTTGTACAGGGTTTCCACGTTCCATTTAAAGAAGTTATGACGGGTTAGGTGCCTGCTGTTGACCGAGAGATATACTGACCACGAGGATGTAAATCCGAACCATCCTCCTATCTCTGTTACCTTTTGGTTCAAGTGTAAATCAACTACTTTCACTTGTTTCCGATTACGATCTTTATCGCAGATTCACTTGTATTCACCATACCGTCTACCTAGCACTCACCTGGCTTGTAGTTGCCAGGAGAGACCTTCCCTCACGGTTTGGTCCCCGCACGTTCCCATGCCTTGTTACATTGTTAGGATTGCTACTTTATTCAAATCCTTAGGTTCATCTAGTGGTATAAATGGTTTATGATGTATTCATATAAACAACTCCTTTAAATAGCCTCGTGTCGCAGCGGATTCATCGGAATACGTAAGCGCCAAAGACTACAAAGGATTTCTTATTAAACCAACAAAGTTTGTTGATGAAAACTTGTTCATTGAAGAGTGGGATAATGTTCAAAGGCTAGTTGCCTCTCTTCTCATGGGGGACGCTACTCCCAGCATTGTTATAAGAAAATTGGCATCCAAAGACTATACAAGCAAAGCAAAGAGAGCCCTCGCTCAATACAGCCATCTCGTTAGGTCTCAATTTATTCTAACATATATACATGATCCAGAGTTTAGAGGCGCTATTATGTACGCCCTAAACCGTGGGGAGCTATACAATTCCCTGTATCGTGCGATCTGTCTCTTAAATAACGGTGAACTCAGAGGAAAGAGTGAAATTGAAATGGAAGTATGGTACCAATGTACGAGATTTATTGCGGCAGTCATCCACTATTATAACGCTTACATCCTAAATAGCCTCTATGTTCGCTCGAAAGATGAAGATGAGAAGAATTTTTTGGTAAACCTGTCACCCACTGCTCGTACGCATCTTAACCTGCTTGGATACTATCAATTTGATACACAATCAAGCGTCGACTGGATTGAAAAATAGTTAGATCAATGGGATTGGAAAACAAATGGAGATTTTGTTGAAAAAGTTTAGTAAAATATCTATATTAATCAGATACATATAATTTTTCTCCAAAATTTATGTTGGTGAATTTATCGACATTTATCAATAGGTTCCAGACAAGTTTGTAACTTATCCGTCTTTCCGAGATGCAAGGCCTATGTCTCTTCAATTCGCTCAAAGTGATAGGTCCCATGAATTTGGATATGTTTGAACATAATGGGAGAGATTTTTGCAATATTATCATCCTTTACTACCATCCCTTGTTCCCGGAGTTGTTCAGTAATCCTTTGTATATGGTGAGTATTCCAAAGCAATACTGCATTGGAAAACAAACTTAGGCAGCTTGCTTTGTTCATGATCTCCTCATAATCATTCGTTTTAAAGACCCCCCGAGGTGCCGTCAAGTTAACTAATTTTACTGTTATTTTGATAATGTAACCTTATCCAGGCAGGGATATAAAACCATTGTGATATATTAGTTTTACTATCACAATTTCATTGTGACATCTTCAAATCTTATGCGCAATAATCCCTAAAACATTCGTCAACTTTTTAAATTGTTCTGTTGGTAATTTAATATTGAAAAAATCAATCTTTTCAACTGCAAGTCCATTTTCTTCTAAACTTTCTGCAATAAATTCTTCGTCGATAAGGTAGGTTGATTTGGGGACATCTGTAAAAAAATTGGGAAGTATTTTAGATACATCTTCAATGAATCCAGGCCATTGTTTGTTAAGTTCTCGACTTTCTTGGAATGTAATAAAAAATTTTTCGTAGAGGTTAGTGTAGGGGCTTGGGGTTGCTAGAAAGAATTTTCCCCCTGCTTTTAACCAACTGGCGATATTAGCAATGGCTAAAGAAAAATCAGGTGGTGATAAATAATGAAGAACCCCAGATGCAAGAACAGCCCCAAGACTTTTTGGACTAAAGGTCACTTCTCCAGGAACATGTCCTACAGCATAAGATATTCTATTAAGATTGTTCTGCGGTACTCTTTTGTGGAGATCTTCAAGGTGTCGTAACTCTAAATCATTGGCAATTACGTAAGCTCCTCTTTTAAGGGCCTCTAGGACAACAAAGCCATAAGCCGTTCCTATATCAAGCACAGGACCTGGAGCATGACTCGAAAACTCAACAAATTCTCTACTTATTTTATGGAGGTAAGATAACATATATCCTTGATTATTTAATGTGCAAAAAGGGTTTATAAAATTCTCGGAGACCGGGGGAGTGTAAACTTTAGGTAGACCATTACTGATTAAGGATTTTCGGCAGGGTTCAATAGATAAGTACCGAGGAGAAGTTAACATAAATGAGCCTCCTTCATAGCAGTTATTAATTTATATTCATGCATAAAAAAACGCTAACAAGGTTCCTTGATTTACAGACTGTTATTCACGAAGGGCATATGGTGCCTAACTTATAAATCTGTAAGAATCACATCTCATGCCTTTTTATATCGAGTTGTATTACTCAAATCAATCACTAAATTTTTTAAACAAATTAATCTCAAAAGATAGATGGATGACATTCATGGATTAACTGCGCAGGCTTTTGACTTTCGAAAAACGCATAATAGCTTCTAAATCGGATTATTATGAAAATTTGTTTGGTGACAGATCCATGGAGTAAGAAAAAAATTTATCACATCAGCAATAACGCACTTAATTGTTAATGGGTTCAAGTTTCAATGAAATTGAACAAGGAAAGGTTTGAGGAAGCGCTGTTGAGCACATTACCAAAAGTTCTTACAAAGTTAGTAAGGGGGACTTAGGATTCTTCCTATATTCCTGAGGAATATGCTGTTCTAGATATTCGCCAAATACTTTGACGCGCTTAGAGTGTTGCAGGTTGTGGGGATAAATATAATAGAGATCAATAGTAGGCCCTTGAATCTCTGGTAAAATTTTGAGAAGATTTAGTTTTTTGATTTGAGGAAATTCATCGGAAAGAGCAACAATACCAAGACCTTGTTCAGCAAGTTGGCTAGCTCCTTTTGATGAATTAATGCTTAGATATGGCTTACGTACCACGCCTGAAGGTAACCCGATACGTAACAACCAATCGATGTCACTATAGGGTCTAATGGTATTTGTTCCAAAAGTAATTAGGCGGTGATTATTAAGGTCATCGACTGTTTGAGGGTACCCAAACTTTTCAAGGTATTCTGGACTTGCGTAGGCCTCCCGGCTCGGAACAATAGATATTTTACAAACGCGTCTGTAAGTTATTGATTCAAATAAGAAATATGACGA